>DATELS010000771.1:0-11329 GCA_035276365.1 Thermoanaerobaculia bacterium | reverse complement strand
TAGTTGACGCTCGTGCTGATCTCCCACGACACGTTCGTGCACTTCTCGCGAAAGATCGTCTCCGCGCCGTCGGCCTTCTGCGATGCGTCGCGGAAGAGGCCGAGGTAGAAGCTCTCCATCGAGCGGGCGAGCATGGCCATGCCCGCGAGATGCGGATCGCCGATCGCGCGTGCGCTGCGCTCGACGCGCGTCACCACGCGCTCCGTGCGGCTCTGCGCCTTCTCGCCCTGCGTCGACGCGAAGCACGCCTCGGCCGCGAGCGCGCGCGTCACGCGATGCGGCTCGCCCGCATCGAGCGCGAGGCGCAGATGGATCGGTTGAAAGTACGCGGCACGGATGTTGTCGATGCGCGAGAGGCCGGTGATGAGTCCCCAGCAGACGTCGATCTTCGTCAGGAGATGCTGCGGCACGCGATCGGCGGGACGCTCCTGCGTTTTCAGTCCGCGCAGGAGAAGACGCAGCTTGCCGCCAACGATGCCGAGGACGGCGCGGTTGGGAGTCTCGGGGAGTTTGAAGCCGACCGAGTCGAGCACGCTGCGAATCAGATCGAGACCTTCGTCGACGTGTCCCGCGCGCAGCAAACCTTCGAGCGCGCGGCGACGCAGTTCGAGCGCCTGCGACGGCTCGACCTGCGCCGCGGCGCGGAGGTAGTGCGGCGCGGCATCGGCGCCGCGTCCGCCGTTCGCGAGCGCGTCGGCGAGCTTCGTCAGCAGCGCCGCGGACGCATCACCGGAAAGCTCGAGCGCCATCGCAAAGAGCTGCGCCGCATTCTCGAATGCGAGCGCCGACGCGGCGCGATCGCCTGCCTCGAGCGCGTACGACGCCGCGCGCTGGTCGTCGCCCGCTGCGCGATAGTGCACGGCGAGCACTTCCGGGTCGCGCGCGCCTTGCTCTTCCAACGTGCGCGCGATCGTCAGGTGATGCGCGCGACGCGTGTCCGCCGACAGCGCGCCGAGGATCGCCTCGCGGATGCGGTCGTGATACGTGTCGACTTCGTCGCGTCCGCCGCGACGCCGCGTGCGCAGCAGATGATCCGCACGCAAACGCGCGAGCATCGCCTCGTCCTCCGGACGCAGTTTCGCGGCGGCGTTCGCGGCGTTCGCGTAGATCGGCCGCCCCGCCACCGCCACGATCTCCAGCAGGTCCTTCGCCCCCTCGGGCAGCAGCGAGATGCGCGAGCGGATCACGCTGTCGAGCGCCATGTCGCCGCGCTCGGTCGTCGAGAGTCCCGTCGACTCCGAGAAGCGCGTCAGCTCGACGATGAAGAACGGACTCCCGCCCGCCTCGCGCGCGATCGTCTCGATGCGGTTCGTGTCGATGCCCGTGTCGTGCTGCAGCGCGCGCGCGAGGTCGCGCGCCTCGTGGGCGTTCAGCTCATCGAGCCGCACCTCGCGCATCTCGCCGAGCGCGTTCTCTTCCGTCTCGCGGATCTTCTTCAGCTCGAGAAGCAGCGGACTCGTCTCCGCCTCCTCCGTGCGATACGCGGCGATGACGAGCAGCGGCGGCGCGTCGGGAGGACGCAGGAGCTCCGCGAGCAGCGCGGCGCTGTCGCGATCGCCCCACTGCACGTCGTCGAGATGGAGGATCACGCGATGCTCATCGACCATGCGCGCGAGCAACTCGCGCAGCGCGGCGAACGCGCGGCGACGCAGCTCCTGCGAGTCGCGGATGTCGACCTTACGGCGCGCCTTCGCCACCGGCTCGAGCTCCTGCAGCACCGGGAAAAGTCGCGCGAGCGCCGCGACGTCGGTCGGCATCAGCGCCTTCGCCTCCAGCGGCGAGACGCGCTTCAAGTACCGCGCGAGATCGTCGATCAGACTGTCGACCGCTTTGTACGGCACCGACTCCTGCTCGTAGCAACGCCCGCTGAAGACGACGACGGACGGATCGCGGCGCTGCACTTCGTGCAGGAAGTGGCGCACGAGCGCGGTCTTGCCCATGCCCGACGAGCCGCGCAACATGACCGTCACCGGCGTGTCGTCGTTGCTCGCCTTGTACGCGCTCTCGAGTTGCTCGATCTGCGCGATGCGGCCGATGAACGGCGTTTCGCGCGGACGATTGAGCGTCATCGCGCGCGACACCGCGCGATCGCGACGCGAGGCCACGCGCTCGACGAGCGCGCGCGCCGGCAAACGCGTCTCGGGATCGCGTCGCATCAACTCGATGCAGATGCGGCTGAGGTCCTCCGGAATGCGGCGATCGAGCTCGACCGGCGGACGCGGATCGGTCGTCCGCTTCTGCATGAGCATCGAATAGAAGTTGCCGGTGAACGGCAGCGCGCCGGTGAGCGCCTCGTACGTCATCACGCCGATCGCATAGCAATCGCTCGCCTCGGTCGCCGGCAATTCCGCGATCTGCTCGGGCGCCATATACGCGGGCGTGCCGCCGAAGGTCATGCGTTTCTGAAATGCGGTGACGTCGGTCGCCAGCCCGAAGTCGAGCACGACCACCCGCTCCTCGGGTGTGATGAGCACGTTCGACGGCTTGATGTCGCGATGCAGCTTGCCCGCGTCGTGAAGCGCGGCGACGCCGTCGCCGAGCTGGCGCAGCGTGCGGCGCAGCGTGTCGTAGTCGATCTGCGCGACGCCGGGCTTCTGCGCGGGTGCCTCGACCGGCTTCGGCTCGTCGTCGAAGCGGCGGTCGCTGTCGTGCGCGTGCGCGATCAGCGTCGGCTTCTCGGTCGCGGAGTTCTCGGTCGTCGAGTCGAGCACGCTCGAGCGGCGTCCGCGCAGGAACTGCAGGAAGTCGACGCCGTCGACGAGCTCCATCGTGAAGAACCAGTCGTCGTCTTCGCCGATGAGCTCATACAACCGGACGAGGTTGGGATGCACGACGTCGGCGAGCGCGCGGAATTCGTTTTTGAGACGCACAATCGCGGTCGCGTCGGTGCCGAGGAGTTTTTTGAGCGCGACGATCTGGCCGCGCTCGCGATCGAAGGCTTCGTAGACGACGCCCATTCCGCCCGCGCCGATGCGCCGGTGGATCATGAAGCGGCCGCTGGAGAGTGACCCCGGATCGGGCATGGTGCGAGGTTCAGCGAGAACAGTACTCCTGAATTGCGCCGAGAACGCGCGCGCAGCGGGTCATGTCCTTCGCACCGCGGCGCTTGCACTCCGCCGGCCCCCACGATGCGGTCTTCATGATCTCGGTCACGCGCGGCACGTCCTTGCAGAATTCCGGCGCGACGGTCGCGGTCTGCAAACAACTGTTGAGGAAGATGCGCACCTTCGTCTCGCAGATGAATCCGTCGCAGCGATTGAGCCGCGTGATGCCTTCGGCGACGCACGCGTTCCCATCTTTTCGGCGTCCGAACTCGTTTCCTTCGGCGACGATGGACGGCCCTTCGTTGTGCAACTGCCGCACCTCGCGGCGCGCCCAGCGGATGCCGAAGTAAAGCGCGACGCCGCCGCAGAGGATCGCCGCGACGACGAGCACGATCAGCACCTTCGCCCACGTAGGCATGAAGGAAGACTACAACACGCGGCGCAGAACGATGAGCAGCACAACAGCGCCGGGAACGTACTGCAACACGGACGCGCTCGCCCATCCGAGAAACGCGGCGCGATCGTTCCAGGTTGCGCGCGGCGCGTGGTCATCGATCGCGAGATCGGCGCGCAGCTCGCCGACGCGGCGCTCGAGCAGCGCGTCCTCGAATTCGCGTCGATAGAGATTGCGGCTGTGGCGTCCGCGGACGAACGCCGCGTACACGCGCCGCGGCGCGATCGCGAGGCCGATCGCGAACGCGCCGAGGTTGAGGATCCAGGCGGGGAGGTGATGCGCGCAGCCGGAGGCGATCTCCCACGCGCCGATCTCCGCCTCGCCGGTCCACGTCGTCTTGTAGCCGGTGAGCACGTGATGCAGATCGTGCAACTTCACGGAGCGCACGCGCGCCGCGGTGTTGGGAAAGGCGAACAGCGTGCGTTCGCCTTTCTTCAGCTTCACCCACTTGTCCGCGTATCCGCCGTCGTCCGCGAAGCCGGCCTCGCGAAAATACTGCGCGCGCGCATCACGCATCGGCAGCGACGGGTCGTACACGTCGCTGAGTTTACTTCCGCGCGAACACCTCGTCGCGCCAGTTGATCGCGTCGGCGGTCGCGCCGGACGAGAACACGAAGTGCAGCACTTCGCCCGTCGCCGGAATGAGCTCGACGCGCGCCGTCTCGGGCTGCGTGTACGGCTGCAGTTCCGCGTTCAATCGGCCGATCGATGCGAACAGCTTGTCACCGCGCTGCTCGATCGTCAGCGTCCCGTAGGACGCGTTCTCGTAGCGGCCGACGTAGGCGCTCGCCGGATGCTGCAACTGCGACGTGCGACCGACGCGCTCGGCCGCGCCTTCGATGCGGTTGTTCTTCACTTTGTCGAAGCGCGCGCGCAGTTCGGCGAGCTTCGCGGCATACGTCTTCTCGACGTCGGGCACGTGCAACAGGCGGTCGTACGCGTAGCCGGAGACCAGCTCGAGCGGCGAATGCGAGAGTCCCGCGTTCGTCATCGCGCCAATGCCGATGTGCTTCTCCGGCATGAACGTGAACACGGAGCGCCAGCCTTCGAAGCCGCCGCCGTGATAGATCACCTTCTCGCCGTGCAGGCTCGCCTGATACCAGCCGAAGCCATAACTCGTGCTGTTGAAGATGAAGCTGTCGCGCTTCGCGGGCGTCTGTTCGCGACTCGTCTCCGCGAACGCTGCGGCGGGAAGCACCTGACGTCCGCCGATGCGTCCCTGCGTGACATTCGCCTCCATCCACTTCGCGAGATCGTTCGGCGTCGTGACGATGCCGCCCGCCGCGTGCATCATCGAGTCGTCTTTGAAGCCGAACGGCAGCGGATCCATCGTGCCCGCATCATTCATGTCGTACGGCATCGCAATCCGCTCGTTCCGCGCCTCGGACATGTACGCGGTCGTGCGGTGCATGCCGAGGGGCTCGAAGAGGCGCTGGTCGAGGACGTCCTGCCACTTCTTCCCCGTCACGCGCTCGATGACGATGCTCGCGATCACATAGCCGAGGTTGTCGTAGCGGAATTCGTCTTTCGCTTTTTTGCTGAGATTGAGAACGCGAATGAGCTCCGCGGGCGTGTGGTCGCCGCTGAACGCGGTGCGGAAGACGACCGGGATGTTCTCGATGCCCGAGGTGTGTGAGAGGAAGCGCCGCAGCGTCATGCGCGCGGGATCGATCGGCGGCGGGAAGTGAAGGTCGGGGACGTACTTCGTCACGGGCGCGTCGAGGTCAATGAGCCCTTCCTGCGCGAGCATCGCGCAGAGCGTCGCGGTGTACGCCTTCGTGTTCGAGCCGTTGTAGTAGCCGGTGTCGGCGGTGGACTGGATGTGTTTCGCGCGATCGGCGAAGCCGTAGCCGCGCGCGTAACGCTTGCCGTCATACGCGATCGCCAGCCCGATGCTCGGCACCTCGGGCAGCGTGCGCAAAGTCGTCTCGACGAAGCGGTCGATGTCGCGCAATTCGGCGTCGCGCTCGGGACGCGTCGCGCAGGCGGAAAGGAGAAGGGAGAGGGCGAGAAGGAGAGTGGCGATTCGCATGATGGGCGGATGTTAGGAGTGAGTTGGCGACGCAATTTGTATCGGCTGAACCAGCCTTCGATAAGTTCGCGGCGTGATGTTCAGTGCGCCCGAAAACGTGCGCGAGAAATGGCTGGAGTCGCAGAAGCCGGACTCGGACGCGATGGCGATCATGCTGCGCTTCGAAGTCGCGAGCAGATGCCGCGCGTGACGCAGCCGCAGCGAGCGCAAATACTCGTTCAGCGGCACGCCGACGTGGCGATGAAACGCACGTGAGAGGTACACGGGATGGAGTCCGAAGTCGCGCGCGAGCTCTTCGAGCCGCAACGGCTCATCGAAGCGCTGCTCGATGACGTCGGACACGCCGGCGATCCATGCGGGCGCATCGCGATCTTCCATCGATGCGTCTTCGACTGCGGCGAACAACTCCCACGCGCGCGCCTCGACGTCCGCGTACGATGCGCGCCGCAACGCAACCGCCGCGCGCACGACGTCGAGCTGATCGAACCACTGCCATCGCTGAATCGCGCGCGCGTCTTTCAGTTCGATGGTGAGCGTCCGCGCGCCCGCACCGCTGACGCGATTCTCATGCTCGCATCCCGCGGGCTTCAGCACGACGCTGCACGAGCGTCCGTGATACCGCCCGTGCTCCGTGATCTCTTCGATCTCACCGGTGAGGACGATCGTGAGGTTGCTGTAGTCGTGCGCGTGCCGCGGCATGCGGCGGCCGGGCGCGTACGTGTTCTCACGGATGAGGAAGCCCGGAAACTCGCGGTGCATGTCCCCTAGGGACGCTTCGCGCGAGCAAAAGTTGGAGGGCCTACTTCACTGCCTGTCGAAGTTCCTGAAAGTGAGCCGCTTTGATCGGCGTCGATCCGCCGGAGATCGCAGGATCTGTATACGCCAGTGCCGATAGTCCGAGCGTCGCCCGCGCAGCGTCCAAAGCCTCGCGCAGGTCCGTCAGATGTTGCGTGCGCATCGCATTCCCCGCGGTCAAAGTCATATCCGTAAAGGGGAACGCCGGCGGCCCGGCATTCGCGCGGAACGCATTCACGGCAGAACGCAGCTCCGTAATGTGTGCGGCTTTGATTGGCGTGACTCCCTCGATGAGCGTGTCGTCTGTGAACAGAATGGTTGTCGCGCCTTCGATCGCGCTGTCGGCTGTTCCTGCTGTATTCACCGCGCGCACGATATATAGATAGGTACTGCCCGGTGTCAGGCCGTTATCTACAAACGAAAGACTCTGGCTGATCGAGTGCCACACGAAACCATCAGTCGTCGCTCTCCGCAGAATGTCGTACCTCGTCGCGCAGGGACTTGGCGACCACGACACTGTAATTTGCGAAGTACTCGTCGCCGTGGCGACGACAGATGCGGGTGCGGTTGGAACGTCGGCCGTGACGTTTTCGAGGAGGATCGGGGAAATACTCGCCTGATGCGTTGCGTCGCCACTGTACTCCGCCGTCACGGAGTATTGGACTGGGAGTAGCGATACTGTAATGCTGGCCTGCCCTGAGGATAAGTCGACCATTCCGAGAACGTCCGCATAGTTCTTGAAGATGACGCTCCCTGACAGTGACCCCGCTGCGTCCGAGGTGACTGTCGCAGTGAATGTTTTCGCCTCGCTGCAACCGGAAGACTTCGATGTACGTGTCAGTGCTGTCGTTGTGGCCGCTCCCGCAAGCAATTCCACCGTCGTCACGCTCGTGGCGGTGGCGTTCGCTGCCCTCAACCGGAAGACGTAGAGATCGGCCACATCCGGCGTGAATGTCGGATTACTGATATTCGGATCGGAAAGTGCGGCATGGGACAGTGAAGGGCGGCGGATCAGGTCCCAATGCCACGTCGTCGCGAGGTGTGCACTCGTACCAAGCTGCCGCATTTGCCCGACAGGCCCGGCCGCAGCATCGATCGTCGCAACGTCCTCGAGAGCGGGGACGCCCTTCCGAATCGTCGCATGCTCCAGGTCGGCCACATATAGATTGCCGGCACTGTCCACACGCACTCCATACGGACGATTGAATCGAGCGGCGCTTCCTGTACCGTCCGCGCTCCCCGCTTGGCCGCGTACGCCGCCGATGGTGGTGACTACGCCGTCCGGTGTTACCTTGCGGATGGTGTGGTTTCCGTTGTCCGTCACATACAGATCTCCACGACCGTCGACGGACAACCCGCTTGGGTATGAGAAGCGCGCCGCCGAGCCGGTTCCGTCGATCCCTCCCCGGACTTGACCGAGGCCCGCAAGAGTCGACACATCGCCGGACGGCGAGATTTTTCGAATCATGTGATTGGCACTGTCCGCGACGTAGATCGTTCCCGCGGAATCGACCACCAGACCCTGCGGATCATTGAAGCGTGCGGTACTCCCGTTTCCGTCGTTGATCCCGATCGCGCCCCACAGCCCGGCAACGGTTGTGATAGCGCCCGCCGCGTCGATCTTTTGGATTGTCCCGTTTTGCACGACGAACACATTGCCCAAGCTGTCTGTGGCAACGGCCGACGGATAGGTGAGCTCGTTCGAAGTGGATAACGTGGACACTTCGCCGCTCGGCGTAATCCTGCGAATCTTGTAATTCCGCGTGTCGGCGACGATCGTATTCCCCGCCGCATCCACCGCCACACCGATCGGTACATTGAATCGTGCAGCGCTCGCAGTGCCGTCACTGAAGCCGGAAAACGGTGCGAGCCCCGCAAAGGTCGACACTCCGCCGTCCGGCGTTACCTTGCGGATCGTGTGATTGGACCCGTCGCTGACGATGAGGTTTCCCGCGGAGTCCATCGCGACTCCTCGCGGCGTTTCGAACCGCGCCTCATCGCCCGCTCCATCGCTCGATCCGAGCAATGCCGTCATACCCGCGATCGTCGTGACGACGCCGGCGCTCGTGATCTTGCGAATCGCTCCGCCCGCCGCTACCACGAGGTCGCCTGCTGCGTCGACCGCCACGCCGAGTGGATCGCGGAAGCGCGCCGCAGCGCCGGTGCCGTCGTTTCCCCCCGGCGCCCCGGCGAGCCCCGCAAACGTCGTCACCGCACCGTCGGATGTGATCTGGCGGATCGTGTGGTTCTGTGTGTCGGCGACGTAAATCGTCCCCGCTGCGTCGACGGCACAACCGACAGGACCGCTGAACCGTGCGGCGTCCCCCGTCCCGTCAGCGCTTCCTGCCGTGAGTGAGCCGGCGATCGTCGTGACGACGCCGTCTCGTGTAATCCGCCGAATCCTGTTGCCGTCGACCACGACCAAGCCCTGCGCGTCAATGTCCAGGCCATGCAGGGACTGAAAGCGCGCGGCGCTGGCCGTTCCATCCGCGCTTCCGCTCCTTCCGGCGAGGCCGGCGATCGTAGTGACGACACCATCTGGAGTGATTTTCCGGATGGTCAGGTTCATTGCATCTGCGATGTACAGCGTTCCGTCCGAGTCGATTGCGATCGCCGATGGCCGATAAAAGCGCGCGGCGGTCACCGGCCCGTCCGATTTCCCCGGATTTAAAGAACCTCCCGCGAAGGTAGCAACGAATCCGGACGTGGTGATTTTTCGGATGGAATCGTTCTCAGTATCGGCGACATACAACGCCCCGTCGCGGTCGATTGCGATTCCTGTCGGACCACGGAAGCGAGCCGCGGCACCACGGCCGTCGGTCGTTCCCCGAGAGCCCGCGACACCGGCAATCGTCGTTACCTCTCCCTCCGGTGTGATCTTGCGGATGGTGTGGTTTAGCGCATCGGCGACAAAGATGTTGCCATCACCATCGACGGCGAGCTCTTGTGCTCCCTGAAACCGCGCCGCCGCTCCGGTCCCATCGTCGAAGCCGACTCCGCCCGCGGATCCCGCGAGATGTGTGAAGGTATAGGACTGCGCGAGTGCGTGCGTGGCGATGAGGCACACGAAGATCGTGTTTCTAATGAGTGGAATGAGGGGCATGGCCGGACCGGCGAGAGTATAGCGCAGTTATTCAGAGTATCGGTTCCGTCCGTCTCACCACCGCGCGTAATACCCCTCGGGCGCGAAGATCTCGACCGGCGCGCCTTTGACCTCGACGCGCATCGGGCGCCATTCGTTCTCCTTCGTCGCGGGATCGGTGCGGAGGAAGGCGAGGATTTGCGCGCGCAGCGCGGTCTCGATGCGCGTGTAGATCGCGCCGAGTTGCGCGAGATCGGTCAGCGGATGGAACGTGCCGCCCATCGAGCGCGCGATGCGTTCCAGCGTGTCGACCGGCGCACTCGCGGTCGCGGTGCGCGGCAGCGGCGGCGCGATGATGTGGATCGGGACGTTCGCGTGTTTCGCGAGCTCCATCACGTCCGACGCGGTGTAGCGGCTCGCGACGTCGAGGCCGTCCGAGAACACGATCAGCGCGCGTCGGCCTTTCACGCCTTCGAATTGCAGGAGGCCGAGGGCGATCGCGTCGTGGATGGCGGTCAAGCCCTCGGGGCGGATGCTGAGCACGCGGCGGCGCAGCAGCTCCTTGTCCGAGGTCGCGGGCTGCACGAGTTGCGCGCGCGAGTCAAACATCACGACGAACGCACGATCGCGCTCGCGCAGCACGGCGTCGAGAAAACGGATCGCCGCCTCCTGCACGTCCGGCAGCGACGCCTGCATGCTGCCCGAGGCGTCGATGAGGAGGCCGACGGTGAGCGGAGTCTCGTCCGCGGTGGCGATCGACTCGACGCGACGCGTGATGTTGCCTTCGTGCACGACGATTTGATCCGGCGTGAGCTTGTCCTCGCGGCCGAGGATGGTCAGCGGGACTTCGACGAGCTGCACGTCCGCGCGCGCCATGAAGCCGCCGTTGAGCAGCACCGCGTCTTCGGCCGTGCGTCCATCATCGAGCTCCGCGACGGCGCGCAGCACGCCCACCTGCTCCGCGGGAATGGTGATCGCCGACTCCCACGGCGCGCTCGTGAGCACCGCGCGCTCCGCGTCGTTCCACGAGATCACCACGCGCTGCACGCGATGCAGCGCCGACTCGCGCACGTTCATCGCGACGCGCACGCGTCCCGCGGTGTCGCCGCTCCGCGGCTCGACGAGGCGCAGCCAGAAGGTCTCACCGGCTTCGTTGACGACGCGCTCGTCGCGCCCGAGCTCTTTGCCCTTGCCGTCGAACGCAACGACGCCGATCGCGTGACGTTCAGCGACGCTGCCGAAGTCGAGCGTCGCGGAGAACGGCGGGCGCACGACGCGCGCGATCGTGCGCTGGTCGAGAGAGAACACGACGCGCGCGACGCCGGCCGAGGCGACGTGCGTCTTGACGACGTTGCGGCCGCTCACGACTTGGCGCTCCAGCGGAAGAATGCGAATGACGCGCGCGGCATCCGGCTCGCGCGGCGCGCGCAAGCGACGAATCGACTCGATCGCGCGCGCGGCCTCGGGATTCGCAGCGATCGGCTCGAGCCGCGCGAGCGCGCGATCGGCGTGACCTTCACGCACGTCGAGCATCGCCAGCGCGACCGTCGCCGCCGGCTGCCACTCCGGGTTGCCGCGCGACTGCACGCGCTCGAGCGTCGTGCGCGCGGCCGCGTGAAAGCCGAGGTTCGTGAGGCCGGTGGCGATGTCAAAGTCGGAGGCCTCGGTCGCACCGCGCTCCGCGAGCTGCATCGCGCGCTCGAAGTGCGGCGCGACCGCGACGATCGAGTCGAGCAACACGCCGAAGTTCGTCGTGTCGGGGACGATCGGCCAGCGCGCGCGCAGCGTGCCGCCGCGATCGAAGAACGCGACGCCCGATTCGCTCGCCGGCTGCACCGCGAAGACGACGTTCGGCAGCCGCCGCTGAATCGCAGGATGCGGCACGGAGTCGCGGAGGAAGTCGCGACACCGCGCGCACGGAT
>DATELS010000770.1:0-9574 GCA_035276365.1 Thermoanaerobaculia bacterium | reverse complement strand
CAAGGGCGCACGTTCACCCAGAGCGTGGCGAAGGAGCTGTCCGCGAAGGAGCGCGTCGTGATCCTGTGCGGCCGCTACGAAGGCTTCGATCACCGCGTGCACGACGCATTGCAGGCCGACGAGATCTCGATCGGCGACTTCGTCGTCTCCGGCGGCGAGCTTCCCGCGATGCTCATGGCCGACGCGATCGGCCGGCTCATCCCGGGAGTCGTCGGCAACACGGGCTCGGTCGAAGAGGACTCGTTCTTCCGCGGACTGCTCGACTATCCGCACTACACGCGTCCCGAGGAGCTGCGCGGGATGCGCGTGCCCGACATCTTGCTGAGTGGCCATCATGAGAACATCCGCAAGTGGCGGAAAGAGCAGGCCCTTCGCGCGACGCTCACGAAACGTCCGGACCTGCTCGAGACCGCTGAGCTGGATGACGAGGCGCGGGAAATACTCCGGCGACTCGGTAAGTTCTAGTTCGGCCTGTTACACTTACGCGCTTTCGCGAAACAACTGGAGTTACGTCAATGGCTGAAATCATGAAGCTCGTCGAGTCGGCGGAGATCAAGCGCACGGACATCCCTGCGTTCAATCCCGGCGACACCGTGAAGGTCCACGTGAAGGTCAAGGAAGGCGACAAAGAGCGCATCCAGGTCTTCCAGGGCGTGGTGATCTCGCGCAAAGGCGGCGGAACGCGTCAGATGTTCACGGTCCGCAAGATTTCCGGCGGCATCGGTGTGGAGCGTATGTTCCCGCTCTTCTCTCCAACGATCGACAAGATCGAGGTGGAACGTCATGGCCGGGTCCGTCGCGCGAAGCTCTACTACCTCCGGGATCTCCGCGGCAAAGCCGCGCGTATCGAAGAAAAGCGCCAGCGGTAGAAAGCGCACTCTTTCCGAGCGTCTCTGCGACTCGATTTTCGCGGAGCTCGCGCGCGTCGCTGAGATGTCAGCGGTCGAGCGCAGGCTCCGCGATTTTGGTTTTCGCGCAATCGCCGGAACGGACGAGGTCGGACGCGGCTGCCTGGCCGGTCCCGTCGTCGCCGCCTGCGTCATCCTCGACTCCGACCCCACCCTCCTCGGCGTCAACGACTCGAAGCAGGTCGAGCATGACGATCGCGTCTCCGTCTGCCGTCTCATTCTCGCGCGGGCACGCGCCGTGTCGGTCGGCGTCGTCGAGCCCGCGACGATCGATCGCATCAACATCCTCCGCGCGAGCAAGCTGGCAATGCTGCACGCGGTCGACGATCTCCCCGTGCGTCCCGACATTCTCCTCCTCGACGCGGTCACGCTCGAGACGCTGGAGATGCCGCAGGTTCCGCTCATCGGCGGCGATCGCCGCAGCGTCTCCATCGCCGCGGCATCGATCGTGGCGAAGGTCTATCGCGATCTGCTGATGGAGTCGTATCATGAGCGTTACCCCGTATACGATTTCAAGCACAATCGGGGATACGCAACCGAGGGACATCAGGCCGCACTGAGGATGTACGGTCCGAGCCCAATCCATCGCAAGTCATTCGAAGGGGTGGAGGAGCCGAGGCTGCTGTTCGGCGCTAGCGAGAAGAATGGCGGTACAACGGGATAAGGTCATCGCCAGCGCGGAAAAGCTGGTCGCCAAGGGCAAGATCGAGCCGGCGATCAAAGAGTACGAGCGCCTGCTCGAAGACAACCCGAACGACGTCAACACGCTGAATCGCATCGGCGACCTCTGGGTCCGCATCAACCGCAACGACGAGGCGGTGAAGGTCTTCACGAAGATCGCGGATCACTACTCGAAGGATGGCTTCTTCCTCAAAGCCATCGCCATCTACAAGAAGATCAACAAGCTCGATCCGTCGAAGCTCGAGATCTACGCGCGCCTCGCCGACCTCTACGCGAAACAAGGCCTGGCGATGGAGGCGAAGAGCCAGTACCAGGTGCTCGCCGACTATTACCTCAAGCACGGCGAGCCCGGAAACGCGCTGGGCATCTACCGCAAGATCTCGGAGCTCGATCCGCAGTCGATCAACGTTCACGTCAAGCTCGCCGATCTCTACTCGCAGAACAACCAGACGGCCGAGGCGCTGAAGGAGTACGACCGCGTCGGACGGATGCTGCTCAAGCGCGGCATGCTCGACGAAGCGGTGCAGGTCTTCCGCAAGGCGCTGAAGATCGATCCGCGCAACACGGAGCTCGTCGACTCGCTCGTCACCGCGCTGCTCGAGGCGAAGGACTACGAGAACGCACGACAGATCGTCGAGGCCGCGCTCGAAGGCAATCGCGACAGCCCGCGTCTGCTGGCGATGCTCGGCAAGATTCAATTGAGTCGCGGCGACACGTCCGGCGCGCGCACGACACTCGAACGCGCGCTCGACGCCGATCCCAACGAAACCTCGGTCCGCGAGGCGCTGTCGGAGCTGTACCTCAAGCAGAACGACGCGGCGCGCGCGCTGGAGATGGTCGGCCCGCTCGTCGAGAAAGCGCTCGCGCGCGGAGAACGCGGCGGCGCGATCGAGATGCTGAACAAGATCCTGCGCGTCGACCCCGGCAACGCGCCGACGCTGGAGCGCCTCGTCGCCGTGTACTCGCGACTGAACGAGGAGACGAACATCCTCGCGTCGATGAACAGCCTGGCCGAGGCGCACATCGCGAAGATGCGCTTCGACGAGGCGTCGAAAGTTCTCGAGAAGCTGATTCAACGCGAGCCGCAAAACGCGCAGCACCGCACGAAGCTGCAGTTCGTCCGCTCGCAGATGGGCGGCACGGACACGATGCCGGTGCGGCCGAAGTCGGGTCCGCAACCCGCTGTCGAGTTGCCGACGATGGAGATCGAAGAGCCCGCGCCGTCCTTCGACATCGTCGAAGAGACGCCGACGTTCGATCTCGATGCCTCGGAGGCGATCGAGCTCGATCTCGACTCGATTCCGAGCATGTCGACGCCGACGCCCGCGCCGCCTCCGCCGCCGTCGCATCTCATGCCCGCGGTGGAGATCGCGGCCGCGGATCTCGCCGAAGGCAACGACGATCTCGACTTCATCACCGAGCACCTCACGGAAGCGGAGGTGTTCGCCAAGTACGGACTGGCGGAGAAAGCGGCGGAGCATCTGCGCGCGGTGCTGGAGCGCTCGCCGAAGAATCTGACCGCGCACGATCGCCTGTTCCGCATCCTGCTCGAAGAGGGCGAGATGGAAGGCGCGCGCGCCGCCGCGCTCGCGTACGCGGGCGTGCTCGAGGAGAAGGGCGACACGTCGACGGTGCAGGCCGTGCGCAACGAGTTCACGTCGCGCGGACATTCGCTCGAAGCGCCGAAGGCTGCGCCGCGCGTCGCGCCTGCACCTGCACCTGCGCCGCCGCCTCCCGCGCCGGAGCCGGAGCCTGCAATCACACTCGATGATTTCTCCGGCGGCGACGAGCTGACGTTCGATCTCGACGCGCCCGCGCCGGAGATCGAGTTCGGGATCGAAGAAGAGGCGGTCGAAGAGCTGCCTGCGATCGAAGAAGTACACGAGGAAGTCGTCGAGTTGGCGCCGGAGCCGGAGTTGCCCGTCGCCGATGAGCTCGAGGAAGTGGTCGAAGAGCCGGAACCGCTTCTCGAATTCGAGGTGCCGGCACCTGAGCCCGAGCCCGAGCCGCTTCCTGAACCGGAGCCCGAGCCTGTCGCATTCGAGCCCGAGCCCGAGTCGGCCGAGCCGTTCTTCGGCGTCGAGTCCGATCTCGATGCGCTCAGCGCCATCGAAGAAGAGCTGCCGCTCGAAGAGATCGGCGAGATCGATTTCTACATCGAGCAGGAGCTGTTCGACGAGGCGCGCCGCAAGCTGGAGTCGCTCGACCTGCGCTTCCCCGGCAACGCCGATCTTGCGATCCGCCGCCAGCGCATCGAAGCAGCGGCCGCGGAAGCTGCATCGGCCGCTGCCGCTGCTGCCGCCGCGGCGGCGACACCGCGGCCGCCCGTGTTGTCGCGCGACGAGATCGAGAGCGAGTTGCTCTCCGCCATTCCGGATGACGACGACGAGGAGCTCGCCGCTCCGGCGCCGCCTCCTCCTCCGCCACCGCCTCCCGCCGCCGCGGAAACGCCCGCGATGAGCGCGTCGCTCGTGCAGGAGGAAAACCTCTTCGCGGACGAAGACAACTTCTTCGACCTCGCGGCGGAGCTGGAGTCGGAGCTCGCGGACGAGGAGGAGTCGATCTCGCTCTCGGAAGAGGAGCAGTCGCTCGAAGAGATCTTCAAGGAGTTCAAGAAGGGCGTCGAACAGCAGCTCGACTCCGAGGACTACGACACCCACTACAACCTCGGCATCGCCTACAAGGAGATGGGACTCATCGACGAGGCCATCGGCGAGTTCCAACTCGCGTCGAAGGACCCGAAGCGCGCCGTCGAATGCGCGTCGATGCTCGGCCTGTGCTTCCTCGAGAAGGGCATGCCCCAGCTCGCGATCAAGTGGTATCGCAAAGGCCTCGAGATCCCCGAGATCACCGAGGAGGAGCACGTCGGCCTGCTCTACGACCTCGGCTCGGCGTACCAGGAAGTCGGCGACACCGACAACGCGCAGAAGGCGTTCATGGAGGTCTACGGCATGAACACCAACTACCGCGACATCGTCACGCGCATCAAGCAGTTGGAAGACGCGAAGCGGTAGCCGGCACGGCCGGCGGAGAGTCCCCCGGAACCTTTTCTCCCCTCGCGCGTTCATCACTCAGATGCAAGCGCAAACCGATGACGCGCTGATGCAGCGGGTCGCGAGCGGCGACGACGACGCGTTCACGGACATCGTCGATCGCTACAAACACTCGCTCATCAACTACCTCACGCACCTCGTCCGGTCCCGGGACCGTGCCGAGGAGATCGCGCAGGACGCGTTCGTGCGGCTGTACCGCAATGCATCGAAGTATCGCGAGCGCGAGCGGCTCGGCCCGTACCTGTTCCGCATCGCGACGAACCTCGTCGTCACCGAGGCGCGGCGCGAGAAGCGGTGGCACCTGCTCCTGCCGCGGCTCCACGCGAGTACGCGACAGAGCGTGCCGTCCGCGGACGCCTCGCTCCTCAGCGACGAGATTCAGCGCGAGGTCGCGGCGGCGCTCGAGAAAGTGCCGCTCAAGTATCGCGCGCCGCTCGTGCTGTTCGAGATCGAAGAGTGGTCGTACGACGACATCGCGCGCACGCTGGAGTTGCCCGCGGGCACGGTGAAGTCGCGCATTTCCCGCGCGAGAGATCTCATGCGAAAGCATCTCGCGCCCTGGTGGATCGGAGAGGAGAACCATGAACGACACGCAACTCGGCGGCTGGATGCGCAGCCTGCCGCGAGCGAAAGCGTCGCCCGCCTTCACGTCTGACGTGATGCGCAAGGCGCGCACGGCGGGCGACGAAGTGCGCCGTCCGCTCTTCGTGTGGCGCATGGCCGCCGCCTTCGCGATGGTGGCGTGCGTCGCGATCGCGGTACAGATCGGAATCGCGGAACAGGCGCAGCAGCGGAAGTACGCCGTGCTGCGCGCGGAACAGGAAAAGCTGCAGGCGGACCTGCAGGCGGTGAAGAAGAGCGCCGAGAGCGCGGAGCCGGTGGTCGTGCTCGAGAACGACCGCGGGACCCGCGTCATCATGGATCTCGACTCGGCCGTGCAGCCCGTCGCGCTCAGAAGCTACGACTAATCCGGAGGAATCATGAACACTCGCTTCATCACAGCACTCGCACTCCTCACCCTCATCGCCGGCGCTGCGCTCGCGGACGGCGGTCCGGTGCGCCGCACGGTCGTCGTTCGCGACGGCAAGGTCATCTCCGACGAGACCATCCCCTTCGACGCCGAGCTCCTCGGCGGCAAGCGCGCGTACCTCGGCGTCAGCCTCACCGACATCTCGCCCGAGCTGCGCGAGCATTTCGGCGCGACGAAAGAGACCGGCGTGCTCGTCGAGTCCGTCGCGGACGACAGCCCCGCGGACAAAGCAGGACTGCGCGTCGGCGACGTGATCGTCGCGGTCGACGGCAAGGACATGCGCTACAGCGGCGACGTGCGCCGCGCGCTGCGCGACAAGAAGGAAGGCGACTCGGTGCGCGTCGACGTCGTGCGCGGCCGCGCGCGGCAGAGCGTCGTCGCCTCGGTCATCGAGAAAGAAGGTCCGCGCCTGCTCGTGCCTGGCGACATCGAGGCGCTGCAGAACAAGATCGGCCGCGCGTTCGACGGCTCGGAGTGGCGTGCGCGCGTCGAGCGCGGCGCGAGCGACTGCTCGGAGCTGCAGGGCCGCATCAAGGAGCTGGAAACGCGGCTGAAAGAGCTCGAGAAGAAACTGCAAAAATGACTTTGTGGCAACGAGAAGATTGAGAAGGGCGGCCAACGGGCCGCCCTTTTCGTATACTTAGTTTCGTGAATCGTTCGATCGAATCGGTGCTTCGTTTCGTGAACCTCACGACCGCCGGCCTGCTCGCGGGCTCACTCGGATTCGGCGAGGCGGCGCTGGTGCCGGGTTGGAAGGAAGAGCTGCCACGCGATGACGCGCCGACGGATCCGCTCAAGACCGCGGCGTACTTCAACGCGATCGGCCCCGTCGCGCTGGCGACGGCGGTGACGCTCGCGGTGGCCGCGCCGCGCGGCGTGACGTCGATCCGCCGTTTGCTCGATTCCGCGTCCGCGGTCGCACTCGCGGGCGTCCTCGGCGCGACGATCATGGTCACGGTGCCGATCAACAAAGAGCTCGAGGCCCAGCCGGCGACGGACTATCCCAGCGATCGCTCGCAGTCGCTCGTGAAGAACTGGAGCCGCGCGCACGCGGTGCGCACGACGCTCGGCATCGGCGCCTTCGTCTGCGCCGTCGCCGCCTCGAACCTCGGCTCGCGCAAGGCGTAAGCCTTCATCATCCACGGTTGAAGTGATCGAAGCCGCGCGCGGGTAACGGTCGCGCGACGCCGTCTTCTTTCAGCATCACTTCGCGGTCGCGCGTGATGCGTCCGATGCCGTACACGGGACGTCCGAGGATCGTGCTCAGCTCCGACTCGCGCAGGCTCGACGTGAAGAGCAGCGCGTACTCCTCGCCGCCGTGCAGCACGACGTCGCGCACGTTGATGCCGAGGGATGCGCCGTGCGTCGCGAGATCGGGGAAGACGGGGATGCGCGCTTTCTCGATCTCCGCGCCGCAGTTCGATGCGTCGCAGAGGTGATGTAGATCGGTCGAGAGTCCATCAGAGATGTCGATGCATGCACTCACGCGCGGCTCGCGAGCGAGTGCGAGTCCCAACGCGAGCTCCGGCTCGGGGTCGATGTGGCGGCGAGTCGCGGAGTCGATGAACTCGCGTTGCGCGTAGGCCTCCGCGGTGCGCCCGAGGAGATGAAGACCGGCGCCGGCGCCGCCGATGGGACGCGAGACGTACACGCGATCGCCCGGCTTCGCGCCGCTGCGCAACAGCGGTCGCGTGACGATGCGACCGATCGCGGTGATGGCGATCGTCAGTTTCTCCGCGCGCGAGAAATCGCCGCCGACGATCTCGATCCCGTACTCCTTCGCGGCGTCCGCGTACGCGGTCAGCATCTCGTCCGCGTTCTCGAGCGCCCACGGTGGCAGCGCGAGCGCGAGCAGCGCGTGCGCAGGCGCGGCGCCCATCGCCGCGAGATCGGAGAGGTTGACTGCGAGACTCTTCCGCGCGATGAAGCGCAACGGAATGGCGCGTGTGAAGTCGACGTCCTCGACGAGCATGTCCATCGTCAGCACTTGCTCGCCGATCACGGCGGCGTCGTCGCCGATGCGCGGCGAGAACAGCTCGCGCACGCGCGCCACGAGCTGCGCCTCGTTCAACGCCGCTTCTCCACCGGCACGATCGGGATCAGCGGGCGATCGAATGTCTCGCCGGGATAGGTGATCGACTCGAGGAAGAGTCCGGACGGCGGCGCGGTCGGCGCCCACGGCTCGGCCTTCGCGTGCAGGCGCGAGCGGATGTCTTTCTCGTTGCCGCGCCCGATCTCGACGAGGAGCGAGATGAGTTTGCGCACCATCTTCCAGAGAAAGTGCGACGCGGCGATGCGCACGAGAATGAGATCGCCCGCCTGCGCGAGCTCGCATCGCTCGACGACGACGATGCGCGACTCGTCTTCCTTCAGACGCTTGTCGGTGAACGCGCTGAAGTCATGGCGACCCGCGACCGCCGCCGCGGCGCGCTGCATGGCGTCGGCGTCGAGACGGTCTTTGATCCACCAGACGAACGGCTTCGCGAACGCGGTCCGGCGCGTGGCGATTTGGTAGAGGTACGCGCGCGAGATGGCGTCGTGCCGCGCGTGGAAGTCGTCGCGCGCGCGAATGGCGTCGAGGATGTTGATGTCGTGCGGCAAGAGGTCGTTCAGCTTGCGCACGAGGAGCTGCGGCTCGATGGCCTTGCGCGCGCGAAGATGCGCGACCTGTCCCGAGGCATGTACGCCCGCGTCCGTGCGGCCGGCGCCGCCGAGGTCGACGTCGCCGAGGGTCTCGCCGGCGGCGCGGAGGAGGTGCCCCTGAATCGTTTTCTGCGTGTTACCCTGCGCCTGCCAGCCCGAGTAGCGAGTGCCTTCGTACTCGATCGTGAGTTTGTAAGTCGGCATGCGCCCGCGTTCGTATCAGGTTCTTGGAGATCTGTTCGTCGTCGTCTGGGACGACGGCCACGAATCATACTATCCACTCGAAGAGCTCCGTCGCGCATGCCCCTGCGCGGTCTGCTCCGGCGAACCCGACCTCTTCGGCCGCATGGCCGGCGGCGCCCCACAACGCTACGGCCCGAACTCGTTCACGCTGCAGTCAGTCGAGCCCGTGGGCAACTACGCGCTCCAGCCGAACTGGGCGGACGGGCACACATGGGGGATATGGACATTCGAGCGGCTGCGCGCATTTTGTGGAGACTGCAGGACGGAGTAACGACGCCATCCACCACGTTGTAGCAGCAGTATCGCCCGTAGTACCATCTCTGACGCGGTGCGCGTGGTTCTCGACACTAATGTTCTCGTCGCGGCGTTACGGTCGCGACGAGGCGCGTCCTTCGAAGTGCTCTCGCGCATCGGCAAAGGCACGTTCGAGATCGCCGTATCGGTATCGCTCGTGCTCGAGTACGAGAGTGTGCTGCTTCGACATGTCCCGCAATCGCCGTTCACCGAAAACGACATTCGCGACCTGATCGACTATCTGTGCGACTCGGCAGTGTGGCAGGAGATCTTCTTCTTGTGGCGACCGTACTTGCGCGATCCGAATGACGACCTCATTCTCGAACTGGCAGTCGCGGCTACGTGCGACGCGATCGTCACGCACAACACGCGCGACTTCGGCGGCGCGGAACAATTGGGAATCCAAGTGATGACACCAGGAACCTTCTTACAACGTTTGCGAGGATCGACATGGGCGCGCTGAGCTTACGTCTGCCGGAGTCACTGCATCAGAAGCTCGGCGAGCTCGCGGAGCGCGAGGGCGTCTCCATCAACCAACTCATCACATCGGCCGTTGCGGAGAAGATGTCCGCGCTCATGACGGAGGAGTACCTGGCGGCGCGCGCGAAGCGAGCGAGCCGAAGGAAGTTCGACGCGGTGTTGACGAAGGTTCCGGATGTCGAGCCGGACGAGTCGGACCTGCTTCCCGCGACCGCGCGGAAGCGCACTCGGAAGGCACGCTG
>DATELS010000769.1:0-4932 GCA_035276365.1 Thermoanaerobaculia bacterium | reverse complement strand
CGGGTTCCGCGAAGTAGCAGGAGTTGTAGTCCGCGCCCGTGTCGAGGACGGCGATGATCTGCCCCTCGCCGTGAATGCCGTGATCGTGCACCGGAGTCGGACCGGTGGGCGAGCCCGATTGCATCGAGCGATACGTGACTTCGTTCGCGGACGCGGTCGCGGCGATCAGGACGACGGCAAATAACTTGCGCATCGCGACGGGAGAACGGCGCCGCAGAAACGGCGATTCCTAATGCACGAACTTTCTGCGATTGCGAATGTAATCCGCCAGGATGTACTCGCCCAGTCGATCCGGCGACGCGTAGAACGCGCGTCCGCGATTGATCTTCGACAACTGATCGACGAAGTTCACCAGCGTCGGATCCGTCGCGAGCATGAACGTCGTGATCGGGATTCCCGCGCGGCGACAGCGGTCCGCTTCTTCGAGCGTGCGGTTCACGATCTTCATGTCCAGGCCGAACGAGTTCGTATACAGCCGCCCGTTCTCGTACAGCGCGGAGGGCTTGCCGTCCGTGATCATGAAGATCTGCTTGTTGTTGTGCTTGCGGCGGCGGAGGATGCGCTGCGCGAGCTCCAGTCCCGCCTTCGTGTTCGTGTGAAACGGTCCGACCTCGACGTACGGGATCTGCGAGATCGGCACTTCCTTCGCGTCGTCGCCGAAGAGCAGCACGTCGATCGCGTCCTTCGGATACTTCGTCAGGATCAGCTCCGTCAGCGCGAGCGCGACTTTCTTCGCCGGCGTGATGCGATCCTCGCCGTACAGAATCATCGAGTGCGAGATGTCGATCATGACGACGGTCGCGCAATTGGAGTTGTGCTCCGTCTCGAACACCTCGAAGTCATCCTCGGTCATCTGGATCGCGTCCGCGGGATCGTTGTGCTTCATCGCGTTCTGCAGCGAGCGAATCGAGTCGATCGACATCGGGTCGTCGCCGAACTGATACGGACGCGTCTCGGTGAGCCGCTCCGTCCCCTGCCCCGCGTTCGGCACCGAGTGATAGCCGCTGATCGATTTCTGCAGACCGCCGAAGATCTCGTCGAGCGCATCGCGGCGAATCTGACGTTCGCCTCCGGCCGCGAGCACGAGGTTGCCCTCGCCGTCGCGACCGATCACGTTCTCGTTCATGAGTTGAGCGAAGAACGCGTCGAGATCGAGATCGGGATCGAGATAGCCGCGCTGCTGCAACATGCGCATCCAGCGCATCGCCTCCTCAACGTCTCCACCGCTTTGCAGCAGGAGATGATTGAAGAGCCTGCGCAGGCCCATTTCACTGAGGAGGCGCCGGATGAGGTCGGGGTCGAGGTAACCGTAGCGATGTCTCACGCTTCGCCGCGCGGCCGGGTCTTCTGCAGTCGTTCGATCCACCGCGCGATCGCGGGATTGTTCGGCATCTTCTCGCGCGCCTCTTCGGCGGACGTCAGCGCCTCGTCGTCGCGGCCGAGGACCATGAGGATTTGGATGCGGAGCTCGACGAGCGCTTGAAAGAGCGAGAAGTCGGTGATGTTCTGATGCGACATCAGCGACAGCGCGCGACTCACGAACTTCAGCGCGACCTCGGGCTTCGAGTCATTGAGCGCGTCCGCGGCGAAGCGATGGAGCATGCGCGGCGAGTCGCCGAGAAACGACTTCGCGTCGACGAAGTGCAGCAGCGCCTCGCGCACGACCGACTCCTGATCGGGAAACCAACCGTCGCGAATCATCCGATCGATCTGACGCGAAAGCTCGGCGGGGATGTCGGCGGTGAGTTTCGGCACGGTCGCGATTGTACGACTGTCCATTCCCGGACACGAGTTTTCCACCCGCGGACACCACCCGCGCCCCGCCCTCCACCCAACCCCGCGCAAACGCAACAACTTGCGCGAAACCAACCCTCGGCCGTCCGCTTGCGTTTAGGCAAGGCGACATGGACATCGTACGGAACCCGAAAGAGAAGAATGCGAAGCGGCGCGCGGTGTACGTCGCGCTCGCGGTTGCGGCGGTCGTGCTGACGACGGTCGCGTTTGCGCGACTCAAGCCGGCGGCTCCGCCTGCGGATCGCAACACGCTCGTCATCGAAACCGTCGCGCGCGGACCGCTCACGCGCGCCGTGCGCGGCAGCGGCGTGCTGGTCCCCGAGAACGTGCGCTGGATCGCGGCGGCGACGGAAGGTCGCGTCGAGCGCGTCGTCGTGCAGCCGGGCACGCGCGTCAGCGCGGAGAGCGTGATCATCGAGCTCAGTGATCCGCAGCAGCAGCAGTCCGCGCGCGACGCGGAGTGGCAACTGCGCGCGGCGGAAGCCGCGTACGCCGCGGCGAAGGCGGAGCTCGAAAGCGATCGTCTCGATCGCGAAGCCGCCGCCGCGCGACTGCGCGCGGAGACGCAGCAGGCGCGCCTGCGCGCGAAAGCGGACGCGGAGCTCGCGACCGCGGGACTCGCGGCGTCGATCACCAAGCAGCTCTCCGAATCCACCGCCGCATCGCTCGAACAGCGACTCGTCTTCGAAGAGCAGCGCCTCTCCATCCTCGCCTCCTCGCAGCGCTCGCGACTCGCGGCTTTGCAGGCCGAGGTCGAGCAGAGGAAGGCGATGCTCGACTTGCAGCAGCAGCGCATCGCGTCACTCCAAGTGCGCGCCGGCATCGACGGCGTGCTGCAGCAAGTCGCCGTGCAAGCGGGACAGCGCGTCAACGCGGGCACGACGCTCGCGCGCGTCGCGCAGCCCGATCGTTTGAAGGCCGAGATCCGCATCCCCGAAACACAAGCGAAAGACATCATCCTCGGGCAACACGCGCAGATCGACACGCGCACCGGCGTCGTCGACGGACGCGTCGCGCGCATCGATCCCGCGGCGAGCAACGGCACCGTGCTCGTCGACGTCGCGATCGACGGCGCGCTGCCCGCGGGCGCGCGTCCCGACCTCAGCGTCGACGCGACGATCGAGCTCGAGCGCCTCACGAACGTCGTCTACGTCGCGCGTCCCGTGCGCGCGCAGGAGAACGCGTCCGGCACGGTGTTGCGCGTCGACGGCAATCACGCGCGACGCGTGAAGGTCGAGTACGGACGCGCGTCCGCGACTTCGATCGAAATCCGCCGCGGCCTCGCGCCCGGCGACCAGGTGATCGTCTCCGACGACTCCGCCTGGGACAACTACGACGAGATCAAGATCCAGTAAGGAGACATCAATGACCGAGCCCCTGATTCGACTGAACGGCGTGAGCAAGATCTTCTACACCGACGAACTGGAGACGCACGCGCTCTCCGACATCCACTTCGATGTGCACAAGGGCGAGTACGTGTCGATCGGCGGCCCGTCCGGCTGCGGCAAGTCCACGCTCCTCTCCATCCTCGGACTCCTCGACGCGCCGACGTCCGGCTCGTACACGCTGAGCGGCGAGAAGGTGGAGCAGCTCGGCCCCGCGGAGCGCGCGCGCATCCGCAACAAAGAGATCGGCTTCATTTTTCAGTCGTTCAATCTCATCGGCGATCTCACGGTGTACGAGAACGTCGAGCTGCCGCTGACGTATCGCCGCATGGCCGCGGCCGATCGCAAGCGGCGCGTCGAGTCCGCGCTCGAGCGCGTCGGCATGGCGCATCGCATGCGCCACTTCCCGAGCCAGCTCTCCGGCGGCCAGCAGCAGCGCGTCGCGGTCGCGCGCGCGTTGGGCGGCGAGCCCGCGATTCTTCTCGCCGACGAGCCGACCGGCAACCTCGACTCGAAGAACGGCGAGTCGGTGATGGAGCTCCTGCGCGATCTGCATCGCGGCGGCGCGACGATCTGCATGGTCACGCACGACCCGCGCTTCACGCGCTACGCCGATCGCACGGTCCATCTCTTCGACGGACGCATCGTCGAGGAGACGCATCCGCGCGAGGCCGAGGAGGCGTTGCACGCGAGCGGATTCCACGTGGTCGAGGCGTTCGCATGATCGCATCCGATCTCCGCTACAGCTTCCGCACGCTCGTGAAGCAGCGCGGCTTCACCGCGGTGGCCGTGCTCACGCTGGCCATCGCGCTCGCGGCGAACACCGCGATCTTCAGCGTCGTCAACGCGATTCTCCTTCGTCCCCTGCCGTTCTCGAATCCGGAGCGGCTCGTCGACATCACCGGCGTCAATCGCATCGACGGCAGCGACTACCCCGTGTATTCCTATCCGAACTTCGCCGACTTGCGCGCGCAGACGAAGACGCTCGCGCAGGTCGTGCCGTACGCGCGTGCCCGTGGATTTCTGATGGAGGGCGACGAGCCGGAGCTGCTGGCCGGCATCGAGACCTCGCCCGACATCGTCGCGATGACCGGCGTGCGTCCGGAGCTCGGCCGCTTCTTCACAGACGTGGAGAATCGCGAGGTCGGACCGCGCGTCATGGTCATCAGCCACGAGCTGTGGCAGCGCAAGTTCAACGGCGACCCGAGCATCATCGGCCGCGCGATCCGCTTCGGCACCGCGGGCAAGCTGCGCACGGTCGTCGGCGTGATGCCACCGCACTTCCGTTTCCCTGCCGCCGAAGAAGCGCGCGACTACATCACGCCGTTCGAAGAAGACATCGGCGAGGCGCGCACGCAGCGCGACTCGATCTGGATCGCCGTCGCCGGCAAGATGAAGCCCGGCGTCACGCTCGAGCAGGTGAACGCGGAGCTCGACACGATCGCGCGCCGCCTCGAGGCGCAGTATCCCGACTCGAACACGGGCCTGCGCTTTCTCTCGACGTCGATGCACGAGAACGTCGTGAAGGATGTGCGTCCCGCGCTGCTGATGCTCTTTGGCGCGGTCGCGGTCGTGCTGCTCATCGGCTGCGCGAACGTCGCGAACCTCTTGCTCGCGCGCGCGACGTCGCGCCACAAAGAGATTTCTATCCGCGCCGCGATCGGCGCGTCGCCGGGACGCATCACGATGCAGCTTCTCGTCGAGAGCGTCGTGCTCTCGACCATCGCCGGCGCGGTCGGACTCCTGCTCGCGT
>DATELS010000768.1:0-3154 GCA_035276365.1 Thermoanaerobaculia bacterium | reverse complement strand
TCGCCGTCACTATCGAAGTCAGGAGGATTCTCTATGGCTTCGAAAAAGACTTCGCGTCCTCGTCCCAGCGCCGCCACTACCGGAGGCGGCAGCCGTCCCTCGACCACCGTCGACGAGATGCTTCTCGCGGCGCTCGAGCGCGGCGATGACAGCTTCCAGACCGGCCGTTACCTCGCCACCTTCAAAGAAGGCGCGGTCGAGGGCGGCGCGCAGTCGCTGACGACGTCGCAGGGCATGCGCATCGCCGACGCGCGTGACTTCGACAACCAGGCCATGACGATGGAGAACGTCGCCGACGCCGACGCCGTCGTCTTTCCCGAGATCGGCGTCGCACTCATCGGCGGTGACGCCGCGCAGTCGCGCGGCATGACCGCGGCCGCGGAGATCGCGAGCGACAGCGCCATCGCGTCGATCGATCCCGAGTACTTCGTCTTCGCCAACGCGGCCGGCGACGAGTACTTCCGCGCTTTGGACGGAGCGACGACGAACCCCGGCGACTACCTGCGCGGCTTCCTCCGCGCCGCCGAGACGATCGCCAAAGACCTCGGCGGTCCCGGTGTTGCGCCGGCCATTTCGGAAGGGGAAGAGCAGGCGCTCGTCCTCGGCGCGACGTGGGGTCTCATCAAGTGCAAAGTCCCGCCGAGCACGCGCAGCGGCGCGGGCATCAAAGTCGCCGTCCTCGACACCGGCATGGACCTCGGCCATCCCGACTTCGCCGGACGTCCCGTCGTCAGCGCGACCTTCGTCGGCCAGCCCGTGCAGGACCTGCACAGCCACGGCACGCATTGCATCGGCACCTCGTGCGGACCGCTCGCGCCCGCGGGCGCGACGCCGCGCTACGGCATCGGCTATCGCGCGCTCATCTACGCCGGCAAGGTGCTGAGCAACAGCGGCAGCAGCGTCGGAGGCAGCGTGCTCGCCGGCATGAACTGGGCGATCGCCAATCGCTGCACCGTCATCTCCATGTCCCTCGGATCGCAGGCGCCCGTGCAGCCGTACTACACCGCGGCGGGGCAGGCGGCGCTCAACGCGGGATGTCTCATCGTCGCCGCATCGGGCAACGCCGCGTCGATGACCGGCGCGCCGGCGAACTCGCCGACGATCTTCTCCGTCGCCGCCGTCGATCCGAATCTCGTCCCCGCCGTCTTCTCCAACTTCGGCAAAGTCGAGATCGCCGGTCCGGGCGTGAACGTCTTCTCGTCCGTGCCGCGTCCGACGCGCTACGGCTACAAGAGCGGGACGAGCATGGCCACGCCGCACGTCGCCGGTTGCGCGGCGTTGTGGGCGGAGACCTCGCCGAACCTGCGCGGCATCGCGCTGTGGAACAAGCTGCGCGCGTCCGCGAAGCCACTGCCGTTCCCCGCGACGCGCGTCGGCGCCGGTCTCGTGCAGGCACCGTGACGTTTACAATGAAGGAAGCATGACGAAGAAGCACAAGGAGTGGGTGGTCATGACCACGGGCGACCGCCCACTCCACGACGTCGCGAAGGACTTGCGCAAGCACGGCTTCTCGATCGATCAGGTGCTCGACGAGCTGCAGATGATCACCGGCAGCGCCGCGGATGACGTCGCGGAGAAAGCGCGCAGCGTGAAGGGCGTCTCCAACGTCTCGATGAATCCCGGCGCCCACACGTTGTGATGAAGGCGGCGCGCTACAATCGCTCGCATTGAGCGCGCCTCCGATCTACCTCGATCATCACGCCACGACGCCGTGTGATCCGCGAGTCGTCGAGGCGATGCTCCCGTACTTTTCCGAGCATTTCGGCAATCCCGCGTCGATCACGCATCAGCATGGACGCAAGGCCTCGAACGCGGTCGAAGAGGCGCGCGTCGCGATCGCGCGTTTCCTCGGCATCCTTCCGCCGGAGGTCTACTTCACCGCCGGCGCGACCGAGTCGAACAACATCGCGCTGAACCTCGTGCAGCCAGGCGAGCACTTCATCACCGGCATCGGCGAGCACAAGTCGATCACTGTTCCCGCGGAGCGGATGCGCAAGCGCGGCGTCGACGTCACGTTTCTCGCGCCCGATCGCGACGGCTTCATTCAACCGGACGCGCTGCGCGACGCGCTCCGTCCCGAGACGCGTCTCGTCTCCATCGAAGCCGCGAACGGCGAGATCGGCACGATCCAGCCGATCGCCGAACTCGCCGCGCTCTGCAAGAGCAAACGCGTGCTCTTTCACACCGACATGACCCAGGCCGCGGGGAAGGTGAGCGTCGATCTGACGAACGTCGACTTCGCGTCCTTCTCCGCGCACAAGATCTACGGTCCGAAAGGCATCGGAGGACTCTTCGTGCGCCGCGCGACGCGCGTCGAGCCGCTCGTCGTCGGCGGTGGTCAGGAGCGCGGCGTGCGCGCCGGCACCGTCAACGTGCCGGCGGTCGTCGGCTTCGGCGTGGCCATGCAGTTGCGCGCGAGCGAGATGGAGGAAGAGGCGCTTCGACTCGCAAAGCTTCGCGACGATTTGCGCGAGCGCCTGCTCGCCGAAGTCGACGGCGTTTCGGTGAATGGACCGCGGGAGTTAAGATTGCCGGGGAATCTGAACGTCAGCTTCGACGGCATCGACGCGGAGTCTCTCATCCTGGCCATGAAACGCTTCTCGCTTTCCTCGGGATCGGCGTGCAGCTCCGGCGAGCGCGGTCCGTCGCGCATCCTCAAAGCCATCGGCGCGAGCGACGCCGCGGCCATGGCTTCGATCCGCTTCGGCCTCGGCAAGTCCAACACCGCGGAACACGTCGACCTGCTCGTCGACGATCTCAAGCGCTCCGTGCGCAAGCTGCGGGAGATCTCCGCCGCATGAACACCGGTCCGGGCCGCATTCTCCTCGTCGACCATTCGCGCGGCGCGCTCCTTTTCCAGGAGACGATCCTGCGCCGCCGCGACATGCAGATCATGACCGCGCTCGCGGGCTCCGAAGGTCTCGTCAAGGCGCGCGTGGAGCGGCCGCATCTCATCATCTTCGGCTACGACCTCTTCGACATGAGCGCGCCCGAGTTCTGCCGCGAGATTCGCGGCGACGAAAGCACGCGTCCGATCTCGCTGCTCCTCGTCTGCGATCGCGAGAACAACGATCACGGCGAGCTCTGTCTCTCCGCCGGCTGCAACGACGTCATCTTCCGTCCGCTGCACAAGCCGGAGCTCGATGAGAAAGTC
>DATELS010000767.1:0-5551 GCA_035276365.1 Thermoanaerobaculia bacterium | reverse complement strand
TCACGCTCGCGCGCGGCGAGTCGTCGCGTCGCGAGTGGCAGTCGACGGATGTGCGCGAGCTTGTGGAGCGCGCGGTCGCATCGATGCAGCGCGGCGCCCGCATCGAAACGTTCTTCGAAGGCGATCTCGTGCTCGATGCGCAGCCGGTCGCGCTCGAGCGCGCGATCGCGAATCTGATCCTGAACGCGGTGAGCTACACGGCCGAGGGAACTTCGGTCGACGTGCGCGCGAGCGGCGGCGCGTCGGAGGTCGTCATCGAAGTCGCGGACCGCGGACCGGGGATTTCAGCCGACGATCGCGAGCGCATCTTCGAGCCGTTCGTGCGGCTCGCGCATGGACGCAAATCGAGCCCCGAGGGATCGGGGCTCGGTCTGGCGATCGTGGCGCAGGCGGCACGCAATCACGGCGGAGACATCCGCGTTGCGGACCGCGACGGCGGGGGAGCGGTGTTCCGACTCCGCGTCCCCCGACGTGTCACGATCACGACTTCTTCGCGGCCGCCTTCGCCGGCATGACCTTCACCGACGTGGCGATCCACTTCGCATCCTTCTCCATGGCGCGCGCGATCACGTTCTCGCCGGCCTTGAGCGGTCCACCGTGGACCTTCGTCGCGGACGTCCAGTAGATCGTGTTGTCCTTGCCCGCGGAGTCGAGGACGAACGACTTCGCCGCGTCGTCGACGGACTTGATCGAGCCACGGAGCTCCTTGCCGTGCGACACGACCTTCGTGGTCTTGGTGGTCGTCGTCTTGGCGGTCGGAGCGGCGAAGGCGGAGAAGGCGAACAGCGACAGCACCACAGCGAGGGGAAGAGTGAGAGAACGTTTCATCGAAAACCTCCTTTTCATGCGTGCAGGCTACGCAGGAGGAAATGAATGGAACGTGAACGAAAAAACGGCGGCCTCTCGGCCGCCGTTTTCGAGTCATTAGGACGGGTTGGTGGAGCCGATGAGGATCGAACTCACGACCTCCTGAATGCCATTCAGGCGCTCTCCCAAACTGAGCTACGGCCCCGTCGAGCGGCGCGCATTCTACGGCAGTGCGTTACGATGGCGCAATGCGGCGGCCGAAACCGAACTACGGGTCGCAGCGCTCCGCGAGCGGCGCGTTTTCGCTCTCGCGCTCGCTGCCGAAGTTGAAGATGCCGCTCTCGGCGGCGGGGCAGTCGCAGCCGCGGCCGAAGCCGCAGATCGGGAAGCCCGGTCCGAGCCGCGGTGTTAAGAGCGGCCGGAATGGATGACCAGGACTCTGTGCATCCGGCCGTGCGCGGTCTTCGCACGATCTGCCGGTGCAACAACATTAAATACAGGACGATCGAGCGCGCGATCCGCGAGGGTGCGCACACGATGACGCAGGTCGCCACCCGCACCACCGCCACGTTGGGCGAATGCGGCGGCACCTGCACGCCCGACGTGCAGAAGATGCTCGACGAGCTCGCGCCTCTTTACGCGAAAGCAGCGCCGCCGAAGCCGCAGCCGGCCGCGGCGACGAATCCCGATGCCTGGTGGGTGAGGAAGAAATGACGAAGAAGCTGGAGATGTATCTCAAGCCGACGTGAACGAGCTGCCGCAAGGCGGTCGCCGACCTGGAAGGTCGCGGATTCGAGCTCGTGAAACACAACCTGGCCACCGAACGCCCGTCGCGCGAGCTGCTCTCGCAGCTCATCGACGAGCTGGGAGTCGACGCGATTTTGAGCACCCGCAGTCCCGCCTACAAAGAGCGCAACCTCGGCGCGCGCAAGCTGTCGAAGGGCGAGGCCATCGACCTCATTCTCGAGGATCCGAATCTCATGCGCCGGCCGCTCGTGTTGACGAAGGGGAAGGCCCTCCTCGGCTACGACGCGGAGGAGTACGAGAAGCTCCGATGATGACTCCGGCCGCGATGGCGATGGCGGCGCTGACGGTCATGCTCTGGATTCTCTGGAGCGACACGCTGCGCGCGCGGCGGCCGTCCGCGATCCTGTACACGATCCGCATCGGCCTGTATCTCGTCGTGAGCGGAATCCTCATTCTGAACATGGTGCGCTACCCGCGTTACTTCGGCGGAAACGTGCGCGTGCTCGTGTTCGCGACGATCGCGGTGGGCATCTTCGGGGCGGGATATTTTGCCCGGAGGCTGGTCCTGCGGAAGTAGGCTGAGGTCGCCCGGAAGGCAATTATCGGAGTCATGAAGGACGGAAGGGTGGACAGGACGGTCCGAATGCAATATGATGCATTCGGGTTCGGTGAGGGTTGGCAGCTCTCCGAAGCGGATCTGACGAAGTCGCGGGGCCTGCGAATCTCTCTCTCTCGATAACCCACGGCTGATACGGCTGCCCACAAGCCGTCCATAGCGTCGACTCAGGCCGGACCCACCGACGACCCGCGGAAACGCGGGTCGATGTGTTTCTGGCCGTCCTGTTCCACCTTCAACTGTCCTACTGCATCGGTGGACGGAACGATCTCACCTGCCGTAATCGGTTACATCCATCCGGATCGGTCGCCGAGGTTGTTTTCCGGAATGCGGGCATGTTATGGTCCGCCGCTCGTCAGATTCTACTGAACTCCGGTTTCCCACAATTTAAGGAGCTTTTGTGTCTGCCACTCGATCCCGATTTGGGCGCGTGGGCGGGGCGGAGATGGCCACAGGTCTCATCCTGTCGGCCATGTTGTTGACCTTTTCTGCCGGCGCGGCGGAGCGGGTTCTCTTTCCCACACCCCTCCACATCACGCGCGAGCTCTCCGATCCCGTCTCGCAAAAAACCACCGTCATCGACGAGTACTGCCAGGGCAACCGCATGATCTCCGTCAGCGGCTCGCGCACCGCCATCGCGGACTACGCGAAGGGCGAGATGACGGAGATCGACTTCAGCGCGGGCACGTACAGCGTGACGAAGTTCGCGCAGATCGCGAAGCTGAATGAAAAGACCACCGCGAGCGCGGAGCGTCCGCTCGCGAAGTCCGCTGCGTCGAACAACGACGAGTGGCGCGTGGAAGCGCGCGGCGGTGCCGTCGTCGCGTCGCGTCCGGTCGAGACGACCGAGGCGGAGCGGAAGGACGAGAATTCGCGGCAGGTGATCCGCGTCTCCGCCGATCGCCAGATGACGCTCAGCCGCGGCGCGGTCGAAGCGATCATGGGCATCGGCTATCCCCATCGCGCCAGCAACGTCGGCGATGTTCTCCTCGGCGCGTTGCGCTCGCACGACAACAAGCGCGTGCAGACCAACGGCGTCGCTGCCGAAGACGAGTATCACCTTCCGATGGAGCAGGTCTTCCGCTTCGAGACCGGCGGCGAGTCGGTCGAGACGCGCAACGTCGTCACGCGCATCGGCAACGAGCTCGTGCCGGCGGAGGCGTTGACCATTCCGCCCGGCGCGAAGCTCGTCGAGTCGAAAGCGGTCGCGATGCAGCGGCTGCTCGAAGAGCTCGACGGGACCTCGCGTCCTTCCAACTAGCCCGGTCCCCCAAAAAACACCAACAGATTGAAAGCTCCCGCAGGAGGCTCGTTCATGAAGCTCCGGACCCTCATCGCCATCGGCATCTTCGCGTCCATCGCAGGAAGGACCGAGGCGAGCATCACCAGCACGAGCCTGCGGATTCAGGGAGCAGGGTTGAAGGTCGTCACCGAAAGCGTGACGACCAGCATCGACCTGCCCACCACCGTTCAAACCGAATTCGGCGGAAAGCAGAACGATGAGGCGGTCGCGCTCGAAGGTGTGACCGCGGTCGGCGAGCTCACGGGTCCCGGCATCGACACTCCCATTCAACTCACCACCGCGCCGGGACATCGCTTCCAGATCCCGGGACTCTCGCAGCAGGGCGTCTTCTATCTCCAGAACGTGCGCCTGATGAAGGGCACGGAGTTCCTGCAGTACGCAACGCCGGCGACGTCCGTGATCACGGTCGCCGATCTTCTCCAAACCAAAGTCAGCGTCCGCCAGCTCTCGCCGGACGAGCTGCGCGCGCGCGGCATCGTCGTCGACTCGCGCAACTACGACGTCTTCGAGTATTCGTTCACGTTCATCATCGAGGGACAGGAAGTCAAAATCCCGTTCCCCGTCATCATCGATCCGCGCACGCATGAAGTGCAGCCGGTGGCGAAGGAGAACCCGTACTCGCTGCCGCCGATCAAGCTGGTCGAGCCGCCGCGCTGGTCGCCGCCGCAGATCATTCCGATGGACTTCGGCGAAGAGGGCGATCTGCCGGAGCCGGGACAGGATCCGGTCGAGCGCAAAGTGCGCGGACCGCGGACGAGCATCCCCGCGGCGATCGTGATTCCGAACAGCCTCGCCGCGCTGCACCAGTTCTTCGCCGTCGCGGTCATGGTCACGAACGGCGCGCCGGAGGGGAGCGAGGCGCGGCTCGAAGACATCAAGGCCACGATCAAGATCCCGACCGCGCTGCGCACGGTGAAGACGACGCCGCAGGTGTCGTTCGGACAACCGGTGCCGATCGTCGAGCCATCGACCGGCGTCACGTTTCTCATCGCGCAAGGTCGCGGCGAGGCGGAGTGGACGCTCGAGGGACTCGAGCCGGGCACGCATCGCATCGACTTCGATCTGCGCGCCGTGCTGCGCCAGCCGGGACAGATCGACGTGCCGATGCGCGCGACGCCGAGCGCCGCGATCGTCGTGCACGACCCGCGCTTCAACATCAACTTCTCGCATCCCGACGTCGTGCGCAAAGGCGTCGAGTATTCGACGTACTCGTTCATCACGAACATGTCGGCGACGGATCAGACGATCATCGTCACGTCCGGCGTCGAGTCGTGCGATGAGAATCCGAACGCGAACGTCTGCCGTCTGAACGGTGAGCAGTCGGACGAGCTCACGATCCCCGCGGGCGACATGCGTCTCATCGAGTATCGCCTGCGCTCCGGCGTGACCGGTCACGTGTTCGCCACCGCGGGCACGCTCAGCAGCACGGACAACTTGTCGGCCAGCGTGCGCCTGCACATGGGCGTGAGCGAGACGGGGATTCCGCTCTCGCCGGCGACGCTGATCATGCCGCACTACGCGCAGTACGTGAATCAGGAGATCGTCGACGCCAACCTTCTCCTCTTCGGCCTCGGCTACTCCCTCGCGACCGCGCCGCTGAATCAGATGACGGCGAAGTTCCCGCGCGTGATCAAGACGGACGTGTTCCAGCGCGCGGTCGACATCGCGCGCGCGGGCCAGCGCATTTTCATCACGGACTCGAAGGCGACGGAGAAGCGCGACTCGATCTCCAACCTCGCCCTCGACCTCCTCGGCAACGGCGGCTATGAGCTGCGCGAGTGGGACCAGTTGCGCCGTCAGGAGAAGTCGGGACGTTCCGCCGGCGCGTCGGTGATGCGCGAGCTCGAGGCGACGGGCCTCGGCACGATCGACAACGTGCCCGCGACGATGACCTCGTTCTTCGACGCGTTCGCGAGCGCGACCGCGCATCGCCAGGGTTTCGTCGCCGCGCTCGCACACGGCGCAGCAACGGGCACGCGTCCGTACGCGGTCTCGCTGGTCGGACACGCGAGCGCGCGCCGCAGCGACATCCCGAACGAAGCCGCTGACGGATGGATTCGCAACCTCCCGTTCTCCGA
>DATELS010000766.1:0-8718 GCA_035276365.1 Thermoanaerobaculia bacterium | reverse complement strand
GCCTTTGCCGTAGAAGATCGCGTTGAGCGCGCCGCGCGATGCGGCGTCGAGGTCGGCGTCGGCGAAGACGATGTTCGGCGACTTTCCTCCGAGCTCGAGCGACACTTTCTTGAGCGTCTTCGACGCGCGCGCCATCAGCTGTCTGCCGACTTCGGTCGAGCCGGTGAATGCAATCGCGTCGACACCGGGATGATCGACGATCGCGTTGCCGACCACCGAGCCGCGTCCGGGGATCACATTCAGCACGCCCGCGGGCAGTCCGCATTCCTTCGCGTACTCCGCGAACTTGAGCAGCGACAGCGCCGTGTTCGACGCCGGCTTGATGACCACCGTGTTGCCGCACGCGAGCGCGGGCGCGATCTTCCACACCGCGAGCATGAGCGGAAAGTTCCACGGCGTGATCGCGCCGACGACGCCCACCGGCTCGCGCAGCGTGTACGTGAACGCGTTGTCCGCGACGGGGATCGTGTCGCCGGTGACTTTTCCCGACCAGCCGGCGAAGTAGTACAGACACTCCGCGGCCGAAGGCGTGTCGACGTACTGCGACTCGAAGATCGGCTTGCCGTTGTCGAGCGTCTCGATGCGCCCGATTTCGGCCGCCTTCGCGCTCAGCATGTCGGCGATGCGCCACAGCACTTTCGCGCGGTCGCGCGGCTTCATCTTCTGCCACTCGGAGCCTGGCTCCATCTGCGCGCGCGCGGCCTTCACCGCGGCGTCGACGTCCTCCGGTCCCGCCGACGCGACATCCGCCAGCTTCTCTTCCGTCGCCGGATTGATCGTGGCGAACGTCTCGCCCGATTTCGCGTCGGTGAATTCGCCGTTGATGAACAGTTGATGCTGGATGTTCGCTTCGCTCGTCATTGGGCTACAGCTTCCTCGACGTACGGCACGACGTCGAACGCGCGCACATACATCTCCTGGATCTCTTCCATCTCGGCGTCGGTCAGCGGCGCATGTTCCGAGGCGCCGAGGAACTCGTCGAGCTGTTCTTCGTTGTAGATGTTCGGCAGCGCGGAGAGGATCGAGCGATGCGCGTACAGCCAGAGCAGCGCGAACCGACCGATCGTGACGCCGCGTTTTTCGTACAGCGGTTTCAGTCGCTCGACTTTCTGCAGACCTTCGATCAGCCACGAGCGCGGGCGATGCGAGCGGTGATCGCTCTCATCGAACTTCGTGTCGATCGTGTACTTCCCTTCGAGCATGCCCGAGGAGTGCGTGACGCGGATGAGGAACTGCGGACCGGCGTCCGACTTCCACGCGCGGAACGAGTCGTCGAACGCGTTCGTCGGCTCGCACACACGTTTGCCCGTCTCGCCGCGCATCGCCTCCGCCACTGCTCCGTACGACGCGCCGCGCTCCGCCGCGAGCATGAACTCGCGTCCCGGATCCTGCTCGAGGATGTTGTAGATCATCTGCGTCACCGGTGCGCGCCGCACGGCGGCGGAGTAGATGCCTTCGTCGCGCCAGCCGATCGCGGGTCCGAGGGACGGACCCCACGCGAGGATTTTTCCTTCGTCGTGCAGCCGCTCGAGCGTTTCCCAATGCTCGTCCTGCAGCAGCGTCACGACGCGCGGGTTGTGCGGCTGATAGATCGCGACGTGATCGGTGCCCAGGCGCTTCAGCGACTGCTCGAGGGCGAAGCGGATGAACTCCGGCGTCATGTTCTGCGGCAGCTCGCGTTGTCCGCGCGGACGCTCGGGGTTGTTGTAGAAGTCGTAGCCGAACTTCGTGCCGACGATGAGGTCGGGATGATCGCGCAGGATCGGCGCGAGGAAGGTCTCGCCGCGTCCGTTGCCGTACGCGTCGGCGGTGTCGATGTAGTTGATGCCCCGCGCGATTCCCGCGCGGACGATCCTCTCCGCCTCGGCATCCGTGTACGTTCCCCACCAGCCGGTGGTCAGCGTCCACGTGCCGAAGCCGAGCTCGGACAATTCGAGATCGGTGTTGTGCAGTTTTCGGTAGCGCATTACTTTCCTGAGAACGAAGCCTTTCGCTTCTCGTTATACGCCAACAGTCCTTCCTTCGCATCCTCGCTCAGGAAGAGCTGCTGCTGCAGCTCGCGCTCGAGCGCGAGCGCGGATTCGAACGGCACTTCCCAGCCCGTCTGGACCGCGCGTTTGATACGTCCGACCGCCTTCGCCGCGCGATTCGGCGGGCAGAAGCTCCACGCGTAATCCATGACGCGGTCCCACCACTTCTGCCCGTTCTCTTCCGCGGGCCAAAGGTAGTTGATGACGCCGAGCTCGATGGCCTTTTCGTAGTCGTGCAGACCGCCCTCGACCATCAGCTCGATCGACTTCGTCTTGCCGACGAGACGCGACAGGCGTTGTGTCCCGCCCGTCCCCGGAAGGACGCCCAGCGACACTTCCGGCAAGCCCCACTTCCCGCTCCCCTGCAATGCGATGCGCAGGTCCGCGGCCATCGCGATCTCCAGTCCGCCGCCGACCGCGTGGCCGTTCAGCGCGGCGATGACGAGCTTCGGCGTCTGCTCGAGACGGTTGAGCGTCTCGTTCGCATGGATGCAGAAGTAGTACTTGAACTGCGGCGTGACCTCCGAGAGCATCTTGATGTTCGCGCCCGCGGAGAAGAACTTCTCGCCCGACCCGCGCAGGACGATGACGTGCACTTCGTCATCCATGCGCGCGCGCAGGATGCAGTCATCGAGCTCGCGGTTCATCTCGTACGTGTACGTGTTCGCGGGCGGATCATTCAATTCGAAGATCGCGACGCCCTTTTCCACGCGGTAATCGACCAGAGTGCCTGCCATTCCTATCTCCCATCCCCGAACGAAATGCCGAGGCTGCGCGCGGTCGCGACCATCTGGCCGTCGGGGTCAACGTACTTCGGACGCGACACCGCGTCGCGAATCGGAACCGAGATGATGTCATCTCCGCGCACCGCCACCATGTAGCCGAACTTCTTCGTCGCCACGAGATCCGCCGCGACCTTGCCGAAACGGCTGGCCAGGATGCGATCGAATGCGATCGGCGAGCCGCCGCGCTGGATGTGTCCGAGGACGGTCACGCGAATCTCGAGATCGATCTGCTGCTGGATGTCCGCCGCGACTTGATATGCGATGCCGCCCAATCGTCGCGCCGCTTTGTCGAGGTATGCCTCTTCGCCGCCGATGCGCTTCGCCCCTTCCGCAACGACGATGATGTCGAACTTCGCGCCCTCGGCCTTGCGCTCCGCGACCATCTTCACGATCGCCTCCGGCGCGTACGGAATCTCCGGGATGAGGATGATGTCCGCGCCGCCGGCGATCCCCGAGTAGAGCGCGATCCATCCGGCGTTGCGCCCCATCACTTCGAGGATCATCACGCGATCGTGGCTCTCGGCTGTCGTGTGCAACCGATCGACGGCGTCCGTCGCGACGGCGACCGCGGTGTGAAAGCCGAACGTGTAGTCCGTCGCGGCGAGATCGTTGTCGATCGTCTTCGGCACCGCGACCATGGGGATGCCTTTGTCGCACAGCCGCTGCGCGATCTTGAGCGTGCCGTCGCCGCCGATGGCGATGATGCCGTCGATGCCGAGGTCGTGGATGTTGTCGATGCACTCCGCGGAGCGGTCGCACGGCGCGCCGCTGTGGTCGGGATACTCGAAGGGATTGCCGCGATTGGTCGTGCGCAGCAGCGTCCCGCCCTTGGGGAGAATGCCGCGAATCTGGTCGAGTCCGAGGGGGACGACGGAGCGCGTGAGCAGCCCTTCGAAGCCGAGCTGAATGCCGACGACCTCGATGTCGTAGTCGCGGATGAGCGTACGCACGGCCGCCCGGATCACGGCATTCAGCCCCGGACAATCGCCGCCCCCCGTGAGGATGCCGATGCGTTTCATGGGCGCGAAGACTAACAGACGGGATCGCGATCTCCCTGCTGGCACCGCTTGTGCTCAACCATACGGAGTCACGGCCTCATCGGCCGGGACCCTGAAACTTGGAGGAAAGCGCATGAACTTCATTGGATGGATTCTCTTCGGTCTCGTCGTGGGCGCGATCGCGAAGTTCCTCATGCCGGGACGCGATCCCGGCGGCTGGATCGTCACCATACTCCTCGGTATTGCCGGCTCGTTCGTCGGCGGCTTCCTGGCCAGCACCCTCATGGGACGTCAGGAGCAGACCGCGGGCTGGATCGGGTCGATCATCGGCGCGGTCGTACTTCTCTTCATCTACCGTCTGATCGTCGGCCGAAGGGCCGTGGTCTGATCCCGGGTCCCCGTACTCTCTCCTGGTTGGTGGTGGCCTCGCGCGTCGCGAGGCCTTTTTCGTTTCACGAAACGTAACGGTTTGCCGCGCAACGCGGCGGAACATTTCTCCCGCCGGCGCGTCCCACATCACGGCGGGAATGGGCGCTTCTCCATGGCACTTGTGATGCACGTCGGGGAGGATCGCCCAACGTCTCCCGTTCATCCCCACCACCAAGAGGAGTCAACACACACATGAGACCATCCACGAAACGCATTCTTTCGACGATCGCCATCGTCATCGCGTCCGTGGCGTTCGGCATCCTCATCAGCGCCGACCTCGGGCTGATCCGGAAATCGAAAGCCCAGACCGCGGCGCAGACGAACAACGGCCCGGTCACCTCGGTGAGCATCCCGTCGTTCGCCGACGTCGCCGCGCGCGTGATGCCGGCCGTCGTCTCCATCCGCTCGACCGAGATCGTGAAGATGAGCGATCGACGCCGCAACGGCATGGGCATCGATCCCTTCGAGTTCTTCTTCCCCGATCCGCAGTCGCAGGATCCGAACAACCGCCGCCGCTTCGGCGGACAGGGCAACGATGATCGCGGCGACGACGAGCAGCGCCAGCTCAGCGGTGGCTCCGGCTTCATCGTCTCCAACGACGGCTACATCCTCACGAACAACCACGTCATCGAAGGCGCCTCGAAGGTCGAGGTGCACTACGGCGCCGACGAGAACGGCAACGGCGGACGCACGATCCCCGCGAAGATCATCGGACGCGATCCGGCCACGGACCTCGCGCTCCTCAAGATCGACGTCGATCAGGAGCTCCCCTGGATCCGCCTCGGCGACTCCGACCGCATCCGCAAGGGAGACTGGGCGATCGCGATCGGACATCCGTTCACGTTCGAGAACACGCTCACGGTCGGCGTCATCTCCGCGAAGGGCCGCGCGCTCGGCCTGAGCCGCGAGACGCAGTCCTTCGAGAACTTCATCCAGACCGACGCCGCGATCAACTTCGGCAACTCCGGAGGTCCGCTTCTCAATATCGCCGGAGAGGTGATCGGCATCAACACCGCCATCCGCGGCGGAGGCGCGCAGGGCATCGGCTTCGCGACGCCGATCAACACCGCGCGCACGCTGCTCCCGCAGCTCAAGCTCGGCAAAGTCACCCGCGGCTACCTCGGCATGACGATCAGCGACGTCAACGAGGAAACGCGCGAGGCGTTCAATCTGCCCGAGGCGCGCGGAGCGCTCGTGCAGGCGGTCGAGGAAGGCAAGCCCGCCGACAAGGCCGGCGTCCGCCACGGCGACGTCGTCGTCGAGATCGACGGCAAGCCGATTCGCAACAACCGCGAGCTCATCGACTACATCTCGTACCTGCCCGTCGGCTCCGAAGTGAAGATCACCGTCATCCGCGAAGGCAAGCGGCAGATGTTGACCGCGAAGACCGCGGAGCGCCCGCTCGAGACCGCGGAGAACGACGAGGAAAACGACGGCGCCACGGCGGAGCCGGTGCGCGACAAGCTCGGAATGTCGATCCAGAACATCACGCCCGAGATGCGCCGCCTCTACAACCTGCCGGAGTCGGTGCGCGGCGTCATCGTCACGGACGTGAAGAACGTCTCCGCGGCCGGTGAGGCGAACGTCAGCGAAGGCGACGTGATCAGCGAAGTGCAGGGACAGCGCGTGACGAACGTCGACGAGTTCCGCGCCGCGACGGACAAGGTCCGCTCCGGCCAGCGCCTGCGCATGTACATCACGACGCCGACGCGCGGCGGCTCGCCGATCTCGACGTACCGCATTCTGCAGGTTCCGTAAGCCCCCTCTACAATGCGCGGCGCATGAACGATGAAGACTTCATGCGCCGCGCACTCGCGCTGGCGGAGCACGGGCGCTACACGGTCAGCCCGAATCCGATGGTCGGCTGCGTGATCGCGCGCGATGGCGCGGTGATCGGCGAAGGCTGGCACCGCCGCGCCGGTGAGCCGCACGCGGAGATCGAGGCGCTGCGCAACTGCAGCAGCGACCCGCGCGGCGCGACGATGTACGTCACGCTCGAGCCGTGCTGCCATCACGGCCGCACCGGTCCGTGCGCGAACGCGGTGATCGAGTCGGGCGTGTCCCGCGTCGTGATCGCCACGCTCGACCCGAACGAGCGCGTCGACGGACGCGGCGCCGATCTGTTGCGCGCAGCGAACATCGAAGTCGAAGTCGGATTGCTCGAGTCCGAGGCGCGGAGGCAGAACGAGAAGTTTCTGTGGTCGATGACGCAGAAGCTGCCGTTCGTGCTCTTGAAAGCCGCGGTCACGCTCGACGGCAAGCTCGCCACCGTCGCGCGCGAGTCGCAGTGGATCACCGCGGAAGCCGCACGCGAGAAGAGTCTCGCGCTGCGCGAGGAGTACGACGCGATCCTCGTCGGCAGCGGCACGGTCAAAGCGGACAACCCTCGCCTCACGCGGCGACTCGGACTCGCGGGCGACGCGACGAACTGGACGCGCGTCGTGCTCGATGGCGAAGGTGAGCTTCCGCCGCACGCGCAACTCCTCACCGACGGCGCACGCACGATCGTGTTCACGTCGCGTCCCGAACATTACGCGCCGAGCGCGAATCTCGAGGTGATCGCGACCGAGGGACGCGCCGATTTGCAGCACGTGCTGCACGAGTTGTACGCGCGCGGCATTCACTCTCTCCTCGCCGAAGGCGGCGCGGTCGTGCACTCGGAGCTCATCCGCCGCGGCGTGTGGCAGAAGATGATTCTCTTCGTCGCGCCGATCTTCGTCGGCGGTCCCGACGCTCCCGCCATCCTCGGCAGCGAAGGCGTGGCGCGGTTGACAGACGCGTATCGAGTCCGCTTTGATCGCGTCGAGGGGGTCGGCAGCGACTTGATGATCGTCGCGTATCCGGACTGAGTGTTCACCGGCATCATCCATCACACGGGAACGATCGAGACGTTCGAGCGGCGCGCGAACGGCGCGCGGCTGCGCGTGCACACGACGGACTCCGATCCATTCGTGCGCGGCGAGAGCCTCGCGATCAACGGCGTGTGTCTGACCGTGTTGCCCGAGGAGGACGGCGCGCTCGCCGCGGACCTCTCTGACGAAACCCTCTCCCTCACCACCCTCGGCTCCCTCGGCACCGGACAACGCGTGAACACCGAGCGCGCGATGGCCCTCGGCGATCGCATGGGCGGACATCTCGTGCAGGGTCACGTCGACACGACCGGCACGCTGCTCTCGATCACGATCGAAGGCGACTTCGCGGTCTATCGGTGGAGCTTCCCCGAGGAGTTCGACGATCTCGTGGTGTCGAAGGGATCGATCGCCGTCGATGGCGTGTCGCTGACGGTGGTCGAGCCGGACGGCGCGACGTTCGGCGCCGCGCTCATCCCCGAGACTCTCCGCCGCACCAACCTCGGCGCCGCGCGCATCGGCGACGCGGTGAACCTCGAGTTCGACATGATCGCGAAATACGTGCGCCGGCTCGTCGCGCCCTATCGCTCGTGATCCTGTATCGCAAAGGCGCGCCGCTCCGCATCCGCAGATTCGCGGCGCCCGAGCCACCGTTCTGGTGCGCGACGTCGATCGCGCCGTACGCGGCAAAACGCGCGACGCCGGTGGCGATCGACTACGCGACGCTGCGCGCGAGCGGCGCGGAGCGGATCGAGGTCGCGGTGTGCGACAACGTGCGCGACGAGCTCGAACGCACGCGCGCGCTCGAACGGCCGGTGCTGATCGAGGCGACGGAGGCGGCGGAGGAAGTGTTCCGTCGCGGCGAAGAAGCGCTGGAGTTCGTCGAGGAGGCGACGCTGCTCGTCTCGACGCGCGGCGTGTTGCCGTCGCGCGGGAATGAGAACGCGGTGATCGCAATCGCCGCATGGCCGCTGGAGTTGCCGCGCCTGCGCGAGCTGTTCGCGGAGGCGCGCGACAAAAAGCTGCGCTGGGGCGTGGCGGTGCCGATCGTCTATCCGGTCACGACGGAGCTCGCGGCACTCGACGCGCTCGCCGAGGCCGGGGAGGGCGCAGCGTTTCTCGCGGCGATTCCGATCGGCGTCGAGCCCACCGCGAAGCACGCGCTCGCGCAGTCGATGCAACTCGGCGACGACGACGACCGCTACGCCATGCTCTTCCACGGCGACGCCGCGCCGGTGCAACTGGCGACGGAGCGGCACGTCGCCGCACTCGCGTTCGAGCGCGGGCTCGCAGACTTCATCGTGCCGCCGCGCTGGAGCGAGCGCACGAACTGGAACGCGGCCGTGCTGCTCACGCTCACCGCATCGCGCATGATCGCGATGGACCTCGACCTCGACCTCGCCGGCCGCATCGCACGCTCCGCACGCGCGATCGCGGAGCTCGACAAACCGATCGCACGGGTGGCCGAGGCGGCGAGCGTGGCGATCATCGGCGGAGTGGATGAAACGAGCGCGGAGATGCTGACCGAGTGGCTCGCGAGCGGGAGCGCGTCATTCGCGGAGTACGTCGACGAACAGTGGCGCTCGCGCCGCGCCTAACTCTTTCCGGTGCTCGACCCGCACCTTCG
>DATELS010000765.1:0-7403 GCA_035276365.1 Thermoanaerobaculia bacterium | reverse complement strand
CGTCCGATCTTAATAATTTCTGTTTACCTGAATGAGGGCACGGCGAAACCCGCCAAACTTTGTTGTGAAGCTGGCACGGTCCGGCTTCAGTCCGGCAGCCGAGCTGCCTGCTCCATCGCCATCGTGCCGAGTGACAACGTCACGCTGCGCACTCTATCTGAACGCCTGACGCTATGAGCCGTTATGAAACCGTCTATTTTATGGCGGCAGCCCCGCAGCGGTTTCGTTACGGGTGAGCTCGTGACGCCTAGCCTTCTCAGCGGCAAAGGTATGCTTGAAATCGTCGCGAATTAAGCGATAACCGGCAAGTAGTAGAAGAATGAGAAGTATCAGTCTAAGAACGAAGATTTCCAGTGCTGAAAACGACGGTAAGCGCATTGTCGGGTCCAACCTTGCTCTGCAAATTTGTACTTCATAGGGCATCCTCCGATTTAGTTGCCGCACTGCTACCGCGATTACTCGCCTCGCGGTCTTGGGCGCTCTCAGACCATCCGAGAGTTAAATTGTGCGGCGATGAAAGGCGGCTGCTGCTCGCCCTCCTGCTGTGAATCGTGCAAGTTCGCCGCCATGCGGCCCCCGATAAGCAGTAAATGCCGGAGCTAAACGCGTGCACCGTATCGATAGGGGATGTGACGCAGTGACTGTCTACGCACATCTCTGCGGCCAGCCGTCGCGCTCTGCCGTTCGCACCTGGAGGCACGCGGTCGACTGAGCGTGGAGCGCTAGGCGGTCCGTGCGCGCAGGGGATTCAAGTGCGCGGGCCGTCAAAAACGCCACACGATCCCGAGCGAGATCCGGATGTGAGGTTGGATGTGCGTGGATCCTGTCGGCTCCGCGAACTGAAGGTCTCGGATATCGGGGCGCGTGAGGAAGGTGGGGTCGTAGTCCATGAGGAATCGGGCGCTGAGGGACTCGCTCATGCGTACGTCCAGTCCGGCGCCGAGAGACAGGGTCAAGCCAACGTCGTTATAGGAGTCGGCGTAGTGGACGGTTGAAGTCTTGGGAAAGGGTGACGTCGAAAAGAGGATCAGACCTGTGCCGCTGTAAGAGTCGAAGTACTGCACATTCGAACCCTCCATTGTGAACTTCGAACGGCTGAACACCGCTCCAGCGAGTGCGCGGGCGAATGGGGTCACGCGGAGCCGTTCCGATCCGCGATACTCAGGGCCGGCGACGAGATGGAACGACTGCTCCTTATCTTCGAAGTGCAATCCTGTGCCGCAGGCAGTGGGCTGGCAGTAGATTGCGTCGCCGGTGAAGCGCTCCTGGTAGGCGGAGAAGTCCGCCGTGTAGGCGAGGTGTCGTGTCGTTCGTCGGGTGATCGAAAACTCGAAGCCGCGGCCACTGTCGAGGCTGAGGACTGGAGAGACCTTCCGATCCTTGAGCAGCAGCGTCTCGCGGTACGGGACATTGTTCGTGTTTTCGGATCCACCGCCGAACAGCAGGTACTGGGCTGGCGCATCGTCGTTCGCCTGCGCGACCGCCTGCGTCGCGCAACCCAGCATCAGAATCACCGTGAGGGTTCGGACCATGGATATTCTCCTTCCCAGCGCGGAAAAGCTTCGAGTTGTGGGGGATCCCTTTGTAGGACGGAGATGGTCGCTCCTTGGTTACGGCCACGCCGAATTAGCCGTGGCGCTGCCGGAGCTTTGTGACCGAGCCGGTGATCAGCTTCTGGAGGACCGCCGGATCGAGGTCGGCCAGCCGTTTGAAGTACAGGCACGACTTTCCGATCTTGTGGGGACCGAGGATCGACAGGAAGGACTTTTGCTCGTCGTCCTCGGCGATCAGGTAGATCACCAGTTCGCGGCCGCGGATTGCGAAGCTCGCCAGTGGAGCCTCGCCGGAGTGTCCGCTCGCATACGTGTAGCGGTAGGAGCCGAATCCGACGATGCTTGGGCCCCACATTCTGGGTGATTGCCGCGTGATCTTCTCGAGGAGAGCGATCAATTCGCGGCAGTCGGCGCGCTGCTGCTCGGTGCCGCGTCGCGTGATGTAATCCTCGACGCTTGCGTCGGTAAATCGGGTCTTGTTCTCGGCCATCGAGATGCGTCCGTGATTCAATGATAGTTGATGGCGGCTGATGACTGATGGACTTCAACCCAACCCATCCCATCGTTCAACTCTGTCTGCGGGGTCTGGCTAGCGCAGAGAAGGGCGAGCCTGAAGAGGCGAGGCGGCTCTATCTTCAGGCGTGGACGGAAGCGGCCAGCGATTTCGAGCGATTCCTCGCCGCGCATTTCATCGCCCGGCAGCAGCCGGATGTCGCCGGCAAATTGCAGTGGCTCGGCACCGCTTTGCAGTTCGCATTGAAGGTCAACGATGACCGTGTCGCGGCGGCGTTTCCCTCTCTGTATTCGGACATTGCCGAGTGCGAGGAAGAACTAGGCCACCATGCCGGCGCGAAGACGAATCGCGAGCTGGCCGTTTCGTCCAATCAAGCGCCATCCGACCGCGGCCCGTTCTTTCACGGTACGAAAGCCGACTTGCGGATCGGCGATCGACTGACGGCGGGTTTCGAGTCGAATTACACGGCCGACGTCATCATGAACCATATCTATTTCACGGCGTTGATCCACGGCGCGGGTCTCGCTGCCGCATTGGCGAAAGGCGATGGACGCGAACGCGTTTATGTCGTTGAGCCGACCGGCAGTTTTGAACATGACCCGAACGTGACGAACAAGAAGTTTCCCGGGAACCCGACGCGTTCCTATCGCACGCATGCACCATTGACGATCGTGGGCGAGATTACAGATTGGGCGAGACAAACACCCGAAGAACTGGAGCACTGGCGCGAGAGGCTGGCCAGCGGCAAGGGAAAAATCATCAATTGATATGGATACTTGCGTCTTCTGCCGAATCATTGAAGGAGTCGAGCCTGCTCATCGAGTCTGGGAGTCCGAGGACTTCCTGGCTTTCCTCACGATTCGTCCCTGTAATCCGGGGCACACCTTGCTGATTCCTAAAGCTCACGTCGATGATGTCTTTGATTTGCAGGAGCCTCTGTACTCCCGAGTCTTTCAAGTCGCGAAGCAATTATCGAAGCCGCTGAAATCAGCCACGGACGCGAGACGAATCGGCATCGCCGTGGAAGGCTTCACTGTGCCGCATGTGCATCTCCATCTCGTACCCTTGTACGAGGTTGCAGAGCTCGATCCGCATCGGCACATCGAACAGACTCAGGAAGAGCTGGCGATGATGGCGGCGAGAATCAGGGACGCAATCATTGGCCGCCCGGGCGTCGTCGCTGCACCAATGATGTGAACCGCGGATCCGCGCGTAATGGATCGAGTCCCGGATCGACCGTCAGCCAGACCATTGCGCCCGTGCGCTCGGCGAGTGCGCGTTCCAGCTCCGCGAACGCGTTGTCCGCCTTGCCGCGATGCGCGTCGAGTGCGGCCATGTAGTACGTCGGCAGGCCTTTACGCTTTTCGAGATCGGCCGCGAGTCGCGCGGCTTCCGCGGTGTCGCCCGCGGCGAGATGCGCGCGGATCAGCCACGTGAAGATCACCGTGATGTCCTGCAGCTTCTGCGACGCCTCGAGCGCCGCGATCGCTTCGCGCGGCTTGCCGGCTTCGAGATAGGCGAGGCCGAGGTAGGCGTGGCCGGGCATGAAGGTAGGGAAGAGCTGCGTCGTGCGTAACCCTTGCTCGATCGCGGCGTCGTAGCGACGCGCCATCGTGCGGTTGTACGCGATCACCGCGTTGATGATCGGCGACATCGGATCGAGCTGCAGCGCCTTCTGCCCCTGCGCCTCAGCCTCGTCGAAGCGGCCCGTCGCGGTGAGGAACTCCGCGTACCACTGCCGCGCCGTCGCGTAATTCGGATTCAGATCGATCGCGCGCTTGTACTGCGTCTCCGCCGCCGGCCAGTCCCACTCGTACGTGTGGATCGCATACGCGAGCGACGTGTGCGCCTCGGCGAGCCGATCGTCGATCGACAGCGCCTTCTGCGCGGCGGCCTTCGCGCGCGGGAACGTCTCCTTCGTCGGCAGTCCCGCCCAAATGTCGAGGAGGTTGTAGCAGTCCGCGAGTCCGGCGTAGGCGAGCGCGTACTGCGGATCGATCTCGATCGCCTCGTTGAACAACTCGATCGCCTTGTACAAACCCGCGGCGTCGCGCTTGTTCCATTGGAAGCGTCCTTTGAGATACAGCTCGTACGCGCGCGGGTCCGTCGTGTGGCGCTTGGTCAGCACCTCTTCCGCGCGACCGGTGAGCTGCAAACGCAGCATGCGCGCGATCTCCGAGGCGATGGATTGCTGGACGTCGAAGAGATCGGCGCGCGCGGTTTGGTAGCGATTACCCCAGAGCTGCGCGCTGTCCGAGGCGTCTATCAGTTCCGCGGAGATCACGAGACGGTCGCCGACGCTCTCGATGCGGCCGACGACGACCGAGCTCACGCGCAGATCGCGCCCGACCGTCGAGGGATTCGGCGCGAGACCTTTGTAGTGGAAGACCGACGTTCGCGACATCACGCGCAGTCCGGGCACCTGCGAGAGCGTGTTGATCAGCGTCTCCGTGATGCCGTCCGAGAGGTACTCCGCCTCCCGATCGCCGGTCGCGTTCACGAACGGCAAGACCGCGATCGAGCGAATCGGCCGCGCGGGAATCGATGCGCGCATGTCGCTCGTCGCGGCATTGCGCCGCGTCGTGAACACGACGTACGCCGCGGTCGCGAGAATCAGCGCGATCGCGATCCCTCCCCACAAGAATGCGCGCCGCTTCTGCTCGTGCGGCGCCTCGAACGACAGCGTCGTCGACGTGCCCAGCGCGCGCAGCGCGAACGCGAGATCGCGCGCCGACTGAAACCGCTCGCTGCGATTCTTCTCCAGGCAGCGCGTGATCACGCGCGCGAGCTCGTACGGGATCATGCGCGCGGAAGTCGTGAACACGTCCGGCGTGTCGGTGAGGATTGCGGAGAGCGAGTCGATCACCGTCTTGCGAAGGAACGCGCCCTTGCCCGTCGCCATCTCGTAGAGGAGGCAGCCGAGGGAGAAGATGTCCGTGGTGGCGTCGACGGGCTCGCCGCGGAGCTGCTCCGGCGACATGTATCCCGCCGTGCCGACGATCGCGTGCGGATCGGTCGTGTGCAGCGGCGCGGTCGGCATCAGCGACGCGTCGACTTCCGTCGGCTCCGGCTCCGGACGCACGAGCTGCGCGATCCCGAAGTCGAGAATCTTCACGCGCCCGTCGGCGGTGAGGAAGATGTTCTCCGGCTTCAGATCGCGATGGATGATGCCCTTCGCGTGCGCGGCCGCGAGTCCGTCCGCGATCGCGGCGCCGATCTCCACCGCCTTGCGCCACGGGATCGGACCTTCGAGCAAACGCTGGCGCAGCGTCTGTCCTTCGAGCAGCTCCGTGACGCTGTACGCGACTTCTTCCGCGCCGTAGTCGTGAATGGCGAGGATGTTCGGATGCGTGAGCGCGGCGACGGCTTTCGCCTCGCGCTCGAAGCGCGCGCGCGCATCCGTGTCGCGCGCGATGCGCTCGGGCAGCACCTTGACCGCGACGTCGCGCTCGAGCCGGACGTCGCGCGCGCGGTAGACATCGCCCATGCCGCCGGAGCCGATCGGGGCGAGGATCTCGTACGGCCCCAGCCGCGTGCCGGGTGGGAGTGACATTTGCCTGCGGCATCAAATTGTATGCTGCGCCTCATGAAGCGTCTCTTCGCCGCCCTTGTCGTTCTCGTCACATTCGCGTGTCGCAAGGAAACACCGGTTCAACCGGCTGCGCCGTCGCCGGAACGCGCGCGACAGCAAACGACGGCCGTCCGCGATCCGCATTCGTTCTCGCACCCGGACGAAGTGCGCGTCGAGCACATCGGGCTCGACGTCGGCGTCGACTTCGCGAAGAAGCAGATCGCCGGCACGGCGACGCTGCGCATCAAGAACGAGAAAGGCGCGAAGACGCTCGTCCTCGACACGAACGGTCTCGATATTCGCAAAGTGATGCTGCAGCCGGGCGGCGCGCAGGCGCAGTTCAAGCTCGGCGAGGCCGATCCCATCAAAGGCCGCGCGCTCGAGATTCCGATCGACGCGAACACGACGGACGTCGCGATCGAGTACGCGTCCGATCCTTCCGCGCGTGCGCTGCAGTGGCTCGAGCCGTCGATGACCGCGGGGAAGAAGCATCCGTTCCTGCTGTCGCAGTCGGAGGCGATCCTCGCGCGCACGTGGGTGCCGTGTCAGGACACGCCGGGCGTGCGCTTCACGTACGACGCGACGGTGCGCGTGCCGAAGGAGCTGCTCGCGGTGATGAGCGCGGAGAATCCGCAGGCGCGCAATGCCGAGGGCGTGTATCACTTCCGGATGCCGCAGCCGGTGCCGTCGTATCTGCTGGCGATCGCGGTCGGCGATCTCGAGTTCCATCCGTTCGACACGCGCAGCGGCGTGTACGCGGAGCCCGCGGTGCTGAAGGCCGCCGCGAACGAGTTCACCGACACGCCGAAGATGATCCACACCGCGGAGGCGCTGTACGGACCGTATCCGTGGGGACGCTACGACCTGCTCGTGCTGCCGCCGAGCTTTCCGTACGGCGGGATGGAGAATCCGCGCCTCACATTCCTCACGCCGACGGTGATCGCCGGCGACCGCTCGCTCGTCTCGCTGATCGCGCACGAGCTCGCGCATTCATGGTCGGGCAACCTCGTGACGAATGCGACGTGGAACGACTTCTGGCTGAACGAGGGCTTCACGACGTACTTCGAGCATCGCATCGACGAGCAGATCTACGGCCGTGAGTACTCCGAAATGCTCTGGCTCCTCGGCATCACCGACGCGAAAGACGAGCTGGCGACGCTGCCGCCGAAGGATCAGCAGCTCTACATCGATCTCACCGGACGCGATCCGGACGATGCGCCGGGCACAGTGTACGAGAAGGGGGCGCTGTTCCTGCGTTTGCTCGAGGAGACGGCGGGACGCGAGCGCTGGGACAAGTTCCTGCGCGCGTACTTCGACACGTTCAAGTTTCAGCCGATGACGACGACGAAGTTCATCGAGCATCTGAAGACGGCGCTGCCGGACGTCGTGCAGAAGGTGAACATCGACGAGTGGATCTACGGTCCGGGATTGCCGGCGAATGTGCCGAAGCCGCATTCGGAGGCGTTCGCGAAGGTGGAGGCGGCAGCGAAGAACTTCGCGGACGGCGCGCCGGTGAATATGATCGACATCTCCAAGTGGTCATCGCACGAGCGCGTGCACTTCATCCAGTCGCTGCCGAAGTTGTATCCCGAGCGGCTCGAGACCCTCGACAAGCAGTTCCACTTCAGCGAGAGCGGGAACAACGAGGTCTTGTACGCGTGGCTGGAGAAGTCGCTCGACAGCGGGTCGAAGGCCTTCTATCGCGCGCTCGAGCGCTTCCTGACGATGCAGGGCCGCCGCAAGTTCGTGCGGCCGCTGTTCGAGC
>DATELS010000764.1:0-8997 GCA_035276365.1 Thermoanaerobaculia bacterium | reverse complement strand
AGAACGATCCGCTCGCCGACGTGCGCGCGGGACATGATGCGTCCGCGGTCGCGGCGACGGTCCACGTGTAGGGGCCGGGCGAGAGCGACGTGGTGGTCGTCGTCGACGCGGTGTTGATCGTCTTCGTCGTGCCGGCGCCGGTGATCGTGACGACGTATTGCGTCGCGTCGGCGACGGCGCTCCACGACAACGTGACGGGCGAGCCGAGGATCGAGCCGGCCGCGGGCGCGATGAGCTGCGGCGCGGACGACGGACACGCGGACGGCGCCTGCACCTGCAGCGTGACCGAGGCGGAGTTGTTCGCGCTGACCGGATCGGTGTCGGCGGTCGTCACCGACGCGGTGTTCGTCACCGTCGTCGGCGGCGTTGCCTGCACGAAGAACTTCGCGTGCACGACGACGGTCTGCAGCGGCGCGATCGTGCCGAGCGCGCATGGGAAGTCGGCGCACGGCGCGGACGCGGAGAAGAACGAGAGGCCCGCGGGCGTCGGGTCGTGCAGCATGACGCCGGTGGCCGCGTTCGGACCGTTGTTCGTGATGGCGATGATGAACTCGACGATGCCGCCGGTCGAGCCGGTCGGACCGCTCTGCTGCACCGCGAGATCGGCGATGCCGCCCGCGGCACGCGGCGTCGTGACGCTCGAGCTGTTGTTGAGCGAGTTCACGTCGATCGTCGACGAGCTGACGCTCGCGGTGTTCACGAGCGTCGTGCCGGCGTAGCTCGCGGGCACGTGGAAGGTCGTGTTGATCGTCGCCGACTGGCCGACGCCGAGAGAGCCGAGGGCGCAGGGGAAAGAGCCGGTGCAGGCGCCGCCGTTCGAGACGAACGTCACGCCGGACGGTGTCGGATCGTCGACGAACACGTTGTTCGCGACGAGCGGACCGTTGTTCGTGACGACGATCGTGTACGAAACGTCCGCGTTGGCGCTGAACGACGCGGGACCGGTCTTCACGATCGCGACGTCCGACTGCGCGACGACGGGCGTCGTCACGCTCGACGTGTTGTTGCTCGTGCTCGGATCGCTCGCCAGCGGGCCGACCGTCGCCGTGTTCGTGATCGATGCGCCGCCGTAGTTCGGGGGCACGCTGAACGTCGCGTTGATCGTCAGCGACGCGCCCGATGCGAGCGACGCGAAGTTGCACGGGAACGCGGTCGTGCAGTCGCCGGTGTTCGCGATCGGCGTGAGTCCCGCGGGCGCGGGATCGTCGACGACGACGCTCGTCGCGGTGGACGGGCCGAGGTTCGAGACGTTGATCGTGTAGGTGATGAGCTGTCCCGGCGAGACCGATGCCGGTCCGCTCTTCGCGATCGCGAGATCGGCCTGCGGCGCGATCGTCGTCGTCACGGCAGAGGCGTTGTCGCTCGTGTCGGGATCGTTGACGTCGGAGGCGATGCTCGCCGTGTTCGAGATGCTCGGTCCGGAGTAGTTCGCGGGCACGGTGTACGTCGCGGTGATGAGCTGCGACGAGCCGGAGTTGAGCGTGCCGAGGTTGCAGGGGAAGGGCGTGGCGCAGGCGCCGGTGTTCGATTGGAACGCGATGCCGATCGGCGTCGGATCGTTGACGACGACATTCGTCGCGGGCGACGGGCCGGCGTTGTTGATCGTGATCGTGTAGACGACGTCCTGTCCCGGCGTGACCGTCGCGGGACCGCTCTTGATGATCGAGAGGTTCGCCTGCGCGCCGACGTTCGTGACCTTCGTGGCGGTGAGATCGCTGCTGTCGGGATCGAAGGTCGTCGACGAAACGGTGGCGGTGTTCGAGACGTTGCCGCTGAAGCTCGCTGAGGTCGAGTACGTCGAGGTGATCGTCACCGACTGTCCCGAGGCGAGCGTCGCGAAGTTGCACGGCCAGTTCGTGTTGCAGTCGCCGCTGTTCGAGACGAAGGTGAGGTTCGCGGGCGGCGGGTCGCTGATCGCGACGTTCGCCGCGGCGTCGGGACCATCGTTCGTGACGACGATCGTGTAGACGATGTCCTGTCCCGCGGTGACGCCGTTCGTCGCGTCCTTCGTGATCGAGAGATCGGCGGACGGCGCGAGCACCGCGGTGAGCGTGTAGTCGTTCGGATTCATCGACGACGTGAACGAGCCGAGGGGCGGGTTGTACGTCGGCAGGTGCTCGACGAACGAGCCGCTCCTCGTCGCGAACGTGAGCACGGTGAACGACGTGTTGTTCGGCGGCGCGTAGCCGTTGATCAGCGTGGCGGTGAAGTCGCCGTCGAGCGTCACGCTGCCGGTGACCTTCACCTGATCGTAGTCGGCGCTCGTCGAGCCGCCGATCTTGATGTCCATCGCCGCGCTGCTCGATTGCGTGTAATCGCCACCGATGTCGATGATGCCTGTCGTCGTTGCGGTTCCCGGCGCGACGGTGCCGCCGTCGTTCTGCACGTCGACGTCGGCGAGGCCGGAGCCGGAGAGCGTGCCGCCGCTCATCACGAGCGGCGCGCCGGAGATCGAGCCGCCGTTGAGCTGCGTCGAGCCGTCGGTTTGCTCGAACGATGTCGTGACGTCGAGCGTGCCCGACATCGCCAGCACGTCGGCGCTGTTCAGCAGCGTCGGCTCGAAGGACGTCGTGCCGGTGCCGCCCGACTTCTGCAGCGTGCCGGCGTTGTTGAAGTCGGCAGTGAGCACGACTTCGCTGCGCGTGCGGCGGCCGTCGACGAGGATGCTGCCGATCGTGATCGGCGCGTCGTTCTGCAGATCGAAGACGCCGTTGTTGTAGATGACGCCGTTCTGCAGTTCGAGATTTCCGGAGAGGACGAAGAGGCCGTCCGTGCGAACCGCGCTGTCGCCGATGATCGCCGGCTGCGGCGCGTAGTTGATCGTGCCGTAGTTCGTGAGGGCGCAGCCGAGGGTCATCATGCCGGTGGTGGCGTCGAGGGTGAGCTCGGCGTCGCCGCCCAGCGTGAACTGCGTGCCCGTCAGCGTGCCGCCGGTCCAGGTGCCGATGCCGTCCATCTCGAAGTCGTAGACGTTCAGCGTGCCGCCGAAGAAGTCGAAGTCGTTCGTGATCGCGAAGTCGTGGAACGTGGCGTCGGCGTCGATCGTGGTCTTGCCGCTGACGGCGTACAGACCGCTGATGTCGTTCCAGCCGGAGACGAAGGCGACGTCGCCGTCGGTGCTGAGGAAGCCGTTCATCGTCGTCGACGGCGCGCTGAAGCGCAGCGTCGTGCCGAACGAGCCGAAGAGCGCGCCGGTGTGCGTGTTGTCCGCGGTGAACTCGATCGTCCCGCTGTCGACGCCGATGACGTTGCTGTTGCTCGTGGGGACGTTGATGAACAGCGTGTCGACGCCGTCGCTCTTGATGAAGAAGCCGTTCGGCGCAACTTTGAGGAGCGACGGGACGGTGCAGTTGCACGCGATCGTGCCGTCTTCGACGGCGTCGAAGGTGCCGTAGACGGCGAGCGTCGCGCCGTTGGAGAGCGTGAGGAAGTTCGTGGAGGAGGCATACTCGACGTAGCCGTAGACGTCGAACGCGCGGCCGTCGAGATCCATCGGACCATCGGCGCCGTCGAAGTAGCCCTCGCCCGTTCCCTCGATCTGCGTGCCGCCGGTGCCGGTGATGGTGCCGCCGGACCAGCGGAAGTCGTGCGCGACAGTGAGGAAGCCGGCGCCGGTGAGCGTGCCCGCGGTGAGCGTGAAGTTCTGCGCCGCGGTGACGCCGCCGATGGAGAGTGTGCCGCCGGTGATCGCGAGTGTGCCGGCGCCGGAAACGACGCCGTTCGGCGTCATGGAGTAAAAGCAACCTGAGGGGAAGTCGAGGACGGCGCCGCTTTCGATGACGAAGGGCGCGTCGCCGTTGCCTCCCGCGGCGAGGGAGAGCGTGCCGCTGTTGACGTGGACGCCGGTCGCGCCGGAGAGGTTGTCGAGTTTGATGTGGACGGTGGTCAGTCCGCTTCCATCCATCTCCACCAATCCACCGTTCTCGATCGCCTCCGTTCCCAATCCGCCGCAGTAAATGGAGTCGAGGTTGTTGCCGATGACGAGCGAGCCGGTGCTGCTGTTGTGGATCTGCGCGCCGCCGGTGACGGTGATGTCGTTCGGCGTCGAGGGCGCGAAGTTGATCGTGCCGGCGTTCTCGATGATGACGCCGGAGATGGTCGGCCAGGCGTTGGAGTCGTAGTCGAGCGTTGCGCCGGAGGCGAATTGCACGACGCCGCTGCCGGAGAGCGTGCCCGCACGGAGCTTCATGCTCGCGCCGCTTTGGAAGGTGAGCGGCGTCGCGGCGGGCGTGTCGACGACGAGCGTGCCGCCGTCGATGACGATGCTCGCGCCGCTGGCGACGCTGCCGCTGGTGCTGATGGTGAGCTGTCCGCCGCTGACGATGTGAATCTCGCACGACGAGCAGTTCCAGGTGAGATCGCTGATGGGATTGGTGATGACGCTGTCGATGGTGAGCACGGTCGCGACGCCGTTGTTCGTCGCGCTGTCGCATGCGCCGCTGCCGGGAGAGCCGGCCGGGATCCAAACGGGATCGGTCCAGTTGGCCGTCGCGGGCGCGGACGGATCGACGGTGTAGCTCGTGCCGGTACACGCGGCACGCGCGTGCGACGCGACGAATAACGAGAACGCAACGAGGACGGCACTCACATAAACACGCATGCTCACTCCGGAATGGACGCACAGCTCGCGCGAAATACGCGAGTGCTCTGGAACTCTCTCGATGGCGGCGAGGGTACCACGCGCGAATACGTGTGGGGGGAGGCGGCGGTCGTATGATCGGACTAGACTTCGCGCGCATGAAGATCACGCGTATCCTCTCCACGCTGCTCGTCGCGTTCTGCATCCATCCGCTCGCCGCGCAGAAACCGGCCAAGCCCGCGCTGCCGAGCGAGATTCCGGCGAAGTTCGAGCCGACGCAGGACGGCTTCGATCACGTTCGCCGCGAGGTGATGATCCCGATGCGCGACGGCGTGAAGCTGCACACGGTGATCCTCATTCCGAAGGGCGCGAAGGACGCTCCGATCCTGCTCACGCGCACGCCGTACGACGCGGACGCGCTGACGTCGCACACGAACAGCAGCCAGTTGGCGTCGAACCTTCAGGGATACGACAACGCGACGGACGTGATCGTCGAAGGCGGCTACATCCGCGTCGTGCAGGACGTGCGCGGCAAGTACGGTTCCGAAGGCGACTATGTGATGAATCGGCCGCTGCGGGGCGCGCTCAACCCGACGGACGTCGATCACGCCACGGACACGTACGACACGATCGACTGGCTCGTGAAGAATCTCCCCGAGTCCAACGGCAACGTCGGCATCCTCGGCATCTCCTACGACGGCTTCCTTCCGCTGATGGCGCTCATCGATCCGCATCCCGCGCTGAAGGTCTCGGTGCCGATGAATCCGATGGTCGACGGCTGGATCGGCGACGACTGGTTTCACAACGGCGCGTTCCGGCAGCAGGGGATGTCGTACGTCTACGAGCAGGAGGCGACCCGCAAGAACGACGCGAAGTGGTGGACGAGTCACTTCGACGACTACGACATGTTTCTGCAGGCCGGCTCCGCGGGCGAGCTCGGACGCCGCCGCGGGATGGAGCAGATCGGTTTCTGGCGCAAGCTCGTCGAACATCCGTCGTACGACGCGTTCTGGCGCGAGCAGGCGGTGGACAAGATCCTCGCCGCGCGCCCGCTGAAGGTGCCGGTGATGCTCGTGCACAGCCTGTGGGATCAGGAAGACATCTACGGCGCGATCGCGGTGTACCAGCAGATCGAGCCGAAGGACGCGAACAACGACAAGGTGTTTCTGGTGATGGGTCCGTGGCATCACGGGCAGGAGATCAAGGCGGGCAACACGCTCGGCGCGATCAACTTCAACAGCGACACGGCGCTGACGTTTCGCCGCGAGGTGCTGCGGCCGTTCCTCGATCACTATCTGAAGAGCGATGCGCCGCCGATGAACGTCGCGCCGGTGACGGCGTACGAGACGGGGACGAATACGTGGCGCCGATTCGAGTCGTGGCCGCAGGGTCGCGCGACGCGCTTGTATCTGCAGGCAGGATCCCGCGTGAGCTTCACGGCGCCTGCGGCGGATGGTTCGGCGTTCGATGAGTACATTTCGGATCCCGCGAAGCCGGTGCCTTATCGCGCGCGGCCGATCGACAACACGAGCTGGCGGCGCTGGCTCGTGGACGATCAGCGGGAGACATCCGGCCGCACGGACGTCGTGACGTTCACGTCAGAGGTGCTGACGGAGCCGGTGAAGATCGCGGGACAGCCGATGGTGAACCTCATCGCGTCGACGAGCGGCACGGACTCGGATTGGGTAGTGAAGCTGATCGACGTTTACCCCGATCAGGTGGCGAGTCAGCCGAATCTGGGCGGCTATCAGTTGATGGTGTCGGCGGACATCTTCCGCGGCCGCTACCGCGAGAGCCGGGAGACGCCGAAGCCGCTCACGCCGAACGAGCCGCTCCCGTTCCGCTTCGCGCTGCCGACCGCGAATCACGTGTTTCTCCCCGGCCACCGCATGATGGTGCAGATCCACTCGAGCTGGTTCCCGCTCTACGACCGCAATCCGCAGACGTTCGTCCCGAACATCTTCTGGGCAAAACCGGCGGATTATCAAAAGGCGACGCAGCGGATTTATCACTCGGCGGAGCAGGCGAGCTACGTCGAGTTGCCGGCGGTGAAGTAGAGGTTTCACGAGACAGCGGTCGTATCTGCAGCATCCGCGGAATCGTCGCGCCACCGATGTCGTCTCGAAGGCGAAACTCTCTCCGGCGTCGATTGCGGCCTGCAACCTTCGCGGCCTCCAACCACGCGATCGCGTTCGCCGCCTCAGCCAGTTCGGCAGCACTTGCCGTCAATGCATCGCGCAATCTGGCGCCGCTCGTCGTTTCGCGCAGCACGGCGAGCTCGCAATCGAATTCGGCGCGAACGCCTGCACAAGAGGATCGTTCGCGACCGCGTCGGACGCGGGGCGTTCGACACGGCGTTCCGCGGGGTTCGCGATCGGTTCAACGGTGCGAGGTTCACGCATGGGCGATGTCCTTCAAGTCGAGCTCGGGACAATTTCGCCTACATTCCCGTTTTCCGCGCAGCCGTCCTGAGGCGCGCCGCCCCCCATGCTATATTTCGCCGTCCGCATGTCTGACAAAAAGGGCTGGGGATCCACGGTCATGGGCTGGTTCGTCGTGCAGGATCAACCTGCCGGCGGGGCGTCGGAGACCGTCCCTTCCGACGACGACGCGCTCATCGCCTCTGCTGCCGCCACCGAGCCGGACCCGCAAGTCTTCACGTCCACACCTCCTGCCGCACCCGGCGGGCAGGTCGACTTCGACAGCGTGTACGAAGCCGCGGGCATCACCGCCGAGGAACATCAGCGCGTGACGCGCACCCTCGATCTCCTCAACTCGTTGCCTCCCGGCACTGAGGAAGCGGTCAAGAAGCAGATCGTCATGGCGTCGTTGCGCGCGTTCGGCGTGCCCATCGAGCAGATCATCGAGTCCGGCGCCGAAGAGCTGCAGGCGCTCGAGGCGTACATCCGCGGCGGCGCGCGCGACACCGAGCAGGTCACCTCCGAAGCCGAGCAGCGCATTCGCGAGCTCGAAGAGGAGATCGCCAACCTCCGCAAAGGCATGCAGCAGCGCGTCGAGGAACAACAGAAAGTGATGCAGGCGTGCAACGCGAAGAAGCTCGAGGTGCAGAAAGTCCTCGAGTTCTTCGGTCAGGACGCCGTCGCTCGCGTCGTGCGCGAATCCCCGAAGCTGCACGAGCCCAAAAGCGGGAACTGAGGAGACACCATGGGTGTGATATCGCGACTCAGCAACTTGTGGAGAGGCTTTCTGTCGCTCTGGATCGCCGACATCGAGAAGGACCATCCCGAGATCGCGTACGAGAATGCCATCAACTCGATGGTCGCCAAGTACGCGAAGCTCAAGAGCGCGACCGCGGCCATCATCCGCCGCCGCGAGGATCTCGAAGAGCGCTTCAAACAGGCGAACGCCGATCTCGCACAGACCGAGGCGGAGTTGAACACCGCGGTCGAGACGAATCAGGACGATCTCGCGGTCGTGCTCATCCAGAAGAAGAACCAGCTCACGACCGACATCGCCGAGATGAAGACGGACATGGAGACCGCGCGCAACGACGCCGACTCCGCGAAGACTTCGCTCATCAGCGTGCAGGCCGAGATCAAGAAGTTGAAGGCCGAGCGCGACACGATGCTGGCCAAGATGCAGTCGGCGCAGGCGCGCCTGCGGATCCAGGAGCAGCTCGACGGACTGTCGGTCGACGAGGAAGTGCGCGCGCTGGACAACGTCCGCACTCACATCAAGAACACCATCGCCGAAGCCAACCTCGGCAAAGAGCTATCGGACACGTCCCTCGACGGACGCCTCGCCAACCTGCGCAACCAGGTCGGCGACGTCCAGGCCAAGCAGGAGCTCGCCGCGCTCAAAGCGCGCAAAGCCGCGCAGCAGGCGTCGCAAGGGCAGAAGACGATGTAAACCGCGAACTCCGTAAGAGAGGTACGTCATGAGACTCACCCCATTCGCCAAACTGTTCATCACCGTCGTCATCCTGGCTGTCGTCGGCTATCTCGTTTATCACTACAAGGGCGCGGACGTGCGCAAGTGGGCGACGAGCGGCGAGGAGGGCAAGGCGTCGAACAGCGACGTGTCGAAGAACGACTTCGACGCGCTGAAGAACGCGCCTGCCGACGCCGCGCGTGACGCGGGTTCCGAGGGAGTGCAGGCCGTCGCGCTGCGCGGGACGGGACGGCTCAACCGGCCGCTCGTCGTCGCCATCAACACGTGGGCGGGACATGCGCCGGGCGTCGTCTACAACTACGGCCTCGATCCGAATCCCAATTCGCAGTATCAGAAGAAATTCAACACCGAGGTCAAGTTCGTCCTCATCGAAGACCCGGCGGCGAAGCTCGCCGCGTTCCGCAAAGGCGACGTCGACGTCATGTGGGACACCGTCGACAACTGGGCGCGCGAGGCATCAGTCCTCAGCGAGCAAAACCATCGCGCCAAGTCGATCATGATGCAGG
>DATELS010000763.1:0-3103 GCA_035276365.1 Thermoanaerobaculia bacterium | reverse complement strand
ATGAAAAGCCGCGCGATCACTCGCGCGGCTTCGGATTGTGTTCGATGTTCGAGTGAGCGCTATGGCATCGGGAGCGGCGGAACGTTGCGATTGCGCGGAACCGGAACGACGATCTCGATGACCTGAAGCTCAGGCATCATCTCGTCCCAGCGCGGGCGCGGCGTCTCGGACTTGATGACCGTCGACTTCTCGCTGCCGTCGTCCTGCGTCCATTCTTCTCCGTCGTAGACCCACATAACGCGTCCTTTCGTTGAGATCCCTATAGTTCAAGGGGCCTGCCAGTGGGCGCCACGGTCGCGCTCACCGTCAACGCTCTTTGATACGAAGGACTTACGCGGGGAGTTTGCCGGAGGCGGTGTCGGAATCGAAACAGCAGGTGTCCGGAATCGCGCTCACGAGCGTCTATTGGACGCGTCACTCTCCGAGGCAAGATGAGCGGCGAGCTGGCGATACGCGGCGCCGCGATGCGAGACCGCATCCTTCTCGTCGTCCGTCATCTCGGCGAACGTCTTCTGCGATCCGCGCGGCACGAACCACGCGTCCCAGCCGAAGTGACGCTCGCCGCGCGGCTTGACGAGGATCTCGCCCGTGGTCTCGCCGGTGAACGTGCGCACGTCGCGTCCGTTCCAATAGCCGACGCAGCATTGCGCCTTTGCAGATCGGTTGTTGAGCGCGTACGCGATCGCGGCGAGCCCTTTGCCGCCCGCGGCCTCGAGCAGCCAGCGCACGTACGGTCCGGGGAAGTTCCCGAGCTCGTCGAAGCCGAGGGAGACGTCTTCGACGACGAGGCGGTTGTAGCCTTTCGTCTTCGCCACTTCGACTTTGTAGCGGGTGATGTCTTCCACCGTCGCCGCCTGAATCTCCGGCAGCGCGATGGACACGCGGAGCAGTGGGATGCCGAGGATGCGCTCGGCCTCGATCCCTTTGTTGGGATTGGAGGAGACGAGGATCAGACGATCGTCGGATGGGCGAGCAGCGGCCACGAGGTGCGCATTCTACTCGCGCGTTCGCGCGTCGCTATCCGCGTAAAGACTGACTCAGCCTCAGCCGCAGATGCTCCGGCGCGCTCATCGGCGTCAGTCGCCGGCGCACGAAGTCGCGCAGCTTGCGATGCACGCGGATACGAACCTCACAGTCGGGACAGTTGCTCAGGTGAATCTCGAGGTCGACTTTTTTAGAATCGCCGAGCGATCCGTCGAGGAAAAAGTACACAACGCGTTTCACATCGTCACAGAGCATTCCGTGGGTTCCTTCCGTGGGCGACAGGTGACGACCAGCGCTCGATGCAACTTCGTAGCGAAACTGTGAATTCCTACCGTCATGCATCGAACGGCGCTACTGCAACCCGTCGGCCAAGGAACGCACAAAAACAGCGAGGGCGGCCGTTGGGCCGCCCTCGCGTGAACTGCAACGACGTCGCGCGTTACTCGACGTCGAATTTCTCTTCTTCGTCTTCGTCGACTTCGAACTCGAAGTCGTCTTCCTCTTCGCCGGCGAAGAGAATCTCTTCCTCGTTCTCTTCCGGCTCCTGGACGTCCGTCTCCTCGGGCTTGCCGTCGTCTTTCTTCTTGCGGCCCTTCGTCTCGTCCTTGCGCGAGCGCATCTTGGCCGGCTCGGCTTCACCGCGGATGTAGCCGTACTTGCGCGCGTAGTCGAGCAGCGTGCGCTCGAGCATCTTGCGGCCGCGATACAGACGCGACATCACGGTGCCCACGGGGCAGTCGAGGATCTCGGCGATCTCCTTGTACGAGAAGCCTTCGATGTCCGCGAGGAGCACGACCATCTTGTAGTCGTGCGGAAGCGAGTCGAGGGCGCGCTTCACGTCCGCGTCCATCATGTCCTGGAAGATCTCGCTCTCCGGATCGCGGATGAGATCCGGCGCGTTCTTCTGGATCACGCGCTCGTACGACTCTTCGATCTCCGAGAAGTCGATCTTGTGCGGCGTGAGCTTTTTCTTCCGGTAGTTGTTGATGAACGTGTTCTTCATGATCTTGAAGAGCCACGCCTTGAAGTTCGTTCCCTCTTCGAACTTGTCGTAGTACTTGTACGCCTTGAGATACGTCTCCTGCACGAGGTCCTCGGCATCCTCCGAGTTCCGCGTCATGCGGTAGGCGGTGTTGTACAGGGAGTCGACGTAGGGCATTGCTGCCTGTTCGAAATCCCAGCCCTGTTCGTGTGTATGGACTTCCGCGCTCTTCATGGTCTCTCCCGTACGCCAACTGCCAAAACTTCAACCTTCATGCCGTATGCACCATTAGATGCACGAGCAAATAAAATAGTTACGTCTGACTGGACACCGACACCGAAGTCGTTCCAGCGCAGCGGGTTCCGTGATCGAGCCGCGGCCGCTACCGGCGCGACAACCTTCGTGACGTAACCACCGTGCCCGACACCTTTGCCGGACACGTCCGTCCACGAAAGCGGCTCATCTCAATGAAAATCTAAGGTCAACTGAGGGGAAATGCTGGCAAACCGGCTGTGAACAAACAGTGAACTGCCTCTATTCCCAGCGGATGATACACCACGCCTGCCGCCCGATGCAACAAAAGCTCATTCCCCATTACGCGATTCGTCGCGCAGCAGGAGCTCCTCGTACGCGCGCGTGAGCTCGATGAATCGCGCCGCCGCCGCGCTCTGCTCCTCGGCCGTCGCCGCATGGAACTTGTCCGGATGATGCTGGCTGACGAGGCGCCGGTACGCGGTGCTGATCTCCTGCCGCGTCGCAGTCGACGAGACGCCGAGGAGGGCCAGAAGCTCGGAGCGTACACGCTTGGTGCGGACAAAGAGCGGCGCGGCGTCGCCGGAACGATCCGCGCCTTTCGGACGCGCGTCCTTCGCATGATCGACGTACGTGAAGCCGTAGCGCTCGCGCAGCCGCGCCAGCGCGTCGGTCTGAAAGCCGAGGCCGAAGCTGAGGTCGAGCAGCGCCGCGTACTGACGCAACGGAACTGGATGTTCGGTCGCGACGAGCTGCACCGCGGTCTCGAGCAGCGACGCGCGCTGCTGCGGTGTCGCGTTGCGCGCATACGTCTCGGACCAGCTCGCGATGTCGATGCCGCTCGTCACCGGCGCCGCGAGTCCCGCGCCGCGCCGCACGCTGCGC
>DATELS010000762.1:0-9565 GCA_035276365.1 Thermoanaerobaculia bacterium | reverse complement strand
GCGCGTTCGATCGACGAGAGCTCGTAGCAGAAGACGCACAGCGACTGCGCGAGGTTCATCGTCGGGAACTGCTCGTTCGTCGGGATCGCGGCGGTGTGCTGGCAGAGCACGAGCTCCTCGCGCGTGAGACCGCTGTCTTCGCGGCCGAAGACGAGGGCGAGCGTCTGCTCGTCGCCGAGCGACGCGAATTTTTCCGCGAGCGTGCGCGGCGAGAACGAGACGGGCGTGGTGCGTCCGCGCATCGACGTCGTGGCGACGGTGAGATGCGCGTCGTGCACGGCATCGAGGAGCGTCGGCGCGAAGTGCGCGGTGGCGAGAACATCATCCGCGCCGCTCGCCCACCATCCCGAAACAGGAAGAAGCTGCGGATGCTCGCCGACGATCCACAGCTCGTTGAAACCGAAGTTCTTCATCGCGCGCGCCACCGCGCCGACGTTCCCCGCCTCGCGCGGCTCGACGAGAACGATGCGCAGTCGCGGCATTACGCGAAGGGCTCGATCGGGTTGTGTTTGTCGATCAGCGCGGCCCACGCCTCGAGGTACGTCTGCGTCGGCACGCGGAAGCGAACCTCGTTCTCATCCACATACACCCACCCGGACTGCTCGAAGATCGAGATCGACCAATCCTCATCCACATCCTCGTACGGCTTGTCGAATGTGCCCAGCGGCACGTCGGCGGGGATGAAGTGGCGCAGGTCGCGATCCGCGTTCTCCCATGCGGGAAAACCGGCCAGGCGACCGCGGCTCGCGCTCGCGAACTCGATGAGCCGCTCCTCGTTCACGCGAACGAGAAAGTCCTCGATCGTCGGATAGGACTCGAGCGTCAAGGGCGTCCGCCTTCACCATTCGGCGTGACGATCGTGACCTGCTGCGTCACATTGTTCGTCACGGTGGCGAACGCCCACGCGAACGATTCCTGTGGCGGCTCGATGGAGATCGTCGTGAACTCGCCTTCGCGTCCCGGCGCGAGATCGACTTGCGCGTACGCGGGCTCCTCCGGACAGTTCGCGCACTCGCGAACGAGGTGCACGAGTTGCTCGCTGGTTCCGACGACGACGTTCGCGCGCGGATCCTGCGGGAAGAAGAACGGCTCGAACGCGTAGATCCGGATCTTGACGCGGTAACGCGGATCGCGCGGCACGTCGAGCAGCGTGATCGCGGTGTTGCGCAGCATGTTCTTCTCGCGCACCACCGGGATCTCGGTGCCGAAGCCTTCCTGCGCGCGCGACGTGTCGCGCACGCGCAACGCGAATTCCAGCACCGGCGCCTCCGGCCGCGGCGCGAGCAACGCCACGCCATTCGGATAGAAGCCGTCGCTGAAACGCGTGTGCTGGCGGGGCGAGAGGCGCGCGCCGCATGGTCCGAGGACGCACACGATCGGCACGACCGAGTTGTAATCGTCGACGAACCACGGCTTCGGATTCGCGACCACAGCCTCGCTGATCCAGTTCGAGACGTTCGCGCCGGGAACGTCGGCGAGCACGGGGAAGAGGATCCGCTCGAAGACCGAGATCTCGGCCTCGTCGAATGCGTAAACCGCCGCCGGCAGCGACGCCAGCGTCTCTCCCTGTTCGAACGTCACGTCATACAACCCCTCGGCCAGCGAGGGCGCGTCGAACGTCGCTGCCGCGCCGTCCGCGGTCAGCCGCGTTACCTCCGTGTTGCCGATGCGGATGTGAATGCCGCTGCATCCTCCCGCCGCGCAGATCTCGCCTCCATCCGTCCGCTCGATGCGCATGCGCAGACCGGCGCTGTTGCCCGCGTGGATCGCGAACGGATGCACGATGAACGCGCGTCGCGGCGCGTCGCCGTCGCGCACGACGAACTTCGCGGAGGCGTAGATGCCGCTCGCGCCCGTCGTCGTGCGCACTTCCACGCGATAGTGTCCGGGCGGCAGCGGATCGAGATGGACCACATGCACCAACGTCGATGGCAGGTCGCATGGTCCGCCGACCGCGATATCGACGTGAATGACATTGCCGGTGCGCGTGACGTTCTGCTGCGTCACGAGGCACGTCACCGGGATGTGCAGATCGATCGGCGTGAGCGAGGTCGGCGCGACAGGATGGAGTGAAACAGGCTGCTCGGCCGCGAGCGTTGCGGTGAAGAGGAGAATCGCGAGGAGGCGCATGTCGCCTTAGTCCGAGTTCTCGATCCGGTAATTCGGCGCTTCCTTCGTGATCACGACGTCGTGCGCGTGCGATTCGCGCAGACCCGCGGCCGTGATGCGCACGAACTGCGTCTTGGTGCGCAGCTCATCGATGTCGCGCGTGCCCGCCAGTCCCATGCCGCTGCGCAGGCCGCCGACCATCTGCGGGATCATCGCCGCGATCGAGCCCTTGTACGGCACCTTGCCCTCGATCCCTTCCGGGACGAGCTTCGCGACCTCGTCGGTCTCTTCCTGGAAGTAGCGATCCTTCGAGCCCTGCTGCATCGCGCCGATCGAGCCCATGCCGCGATAGGCCTTGAATGTGCGGCCCTGATACAGAATCGTCTCGCCCGGCGCCTCGTCCGTGCCCGCGAAGAGCGAGCCGATCATCACGCAGTGCGCGCCCGCGGCGAGCGCCTTCGTGATGTCGCCCGAGAATTTGATCCCGCCGTCGCTGATGACCGGGATGTCGTACTTCTCCGCCGCGCGCACGGCCTCCATGATCGCCGTGATCTGCGGCATGCCCGCGCCCGCAATCACACGAGTGGTGCAGATCGAGCCCGGTCCGATGCCGACCTTCACCGCGTCGACGCCGAGCTCGCACAGATCGTTCGCGCCTTCGAACGTCGCCACGTTACCCGCGATGAGCGGCGTGTCGGGGAAGAGCTTCTTGAACTGGCGCACGGTGTCGAGCACGCCCACCGAATGCGCGTGGGAGGAGTCGAGCACGATGACGTCGACCTTCGCGTCGATGAGCGCGCGCGCGCGCTCGATGCCGTCCTTGCCCGCGCCGATCGCCGCCGCGACGCGCAGACGTCCGAGGGGATCTTTCGCCGCTTGCGGATAGCGGCGCGCCTTCTGAATGTCTTTGACGGTGATCAGTCCCTTGAGATCGCCGTTCGCATCGACGACGAGCAGTTTCTCGATGCGATGGTGATGGAGGACTTCGCGCGCTTCATCGAGCGTCGTGCCGACCGGCACCGTGACGAGGTCGTCCTTCGTCATCCGCTCCGCGATCGGAAGGTCGAAGCGCGTCTCGAAGCGAAGGTCGCGGTTCGTGAGAATGCCGACGAGCTTTCCGTTCGCGTCCGTGACCGGAACGCCGGAGATCTTGTACTTCTCCATCACCGCGAGCGCCTCGTGGATGGACTGCCACGGACGCATAGTGACGGGGTCGACGATCATCCCCGCCTCGCTCCTCTTCACCTTGTCCACTTCCTCCGCCTGCCGATCGATGGGCATGTTCTTGTGGATGACGCCGAGGCCGCCGTGCTGCGCCATCGCGATCGCGAGCCGCGCCTCGGTCACCGTGTCCATCGCCGCCGAGACGATGGGGATGTTCAGCCGGATCTCGCGCGTGAGGCGCGTGGATACGTCGATGAAGTTCGGATGGAGGTCGGATTTCGCGGGGCGGAGGAGCACGTCGTCGAACGTGAGGCCGAGCTGGATCGGATCGGCGAAGCGTTCCGAGGAGAGCGGAGCGGGCGCTTCGACCTGATGAAACTCCACGCGTCCAATCACCGGAATGTCCTTGAGTACACGCTCGTCGCTCATGTCCGCCTCCGAATTTCAGTATAGAACGCGCGCGCAGTGCACCGGAATTGCACGCTCCATTTCGTGAGAAGCTTCGCAGCCTGTGATGACGATGAAGTTCACGGTGGAGCAGCGGCATTTGACGGATGCCGAGGGGAGGCCAATCCCCGCGGGAGATCCGAAGTCCGTTTCGTTCGAAACGATCGACGGCGACACGATCGACGACGCGATCAACGTCTTCATCCGCAAGAGCGGCGCGGAGCTCATCGGCACTGTGCTCAAGTTCCCCGGCTTTCAGGCGGTGGCGACGGTGCGCAACGCGACCGGCGTGTACACCGTGCAGTTCACGCCGTCGAGCCAGGCGTTCTCGATCTGATTCGCGATCTGTAACGCCGCGTTCACTGCATGAGCCCGCTGCGTCCGTATAGTCCCGCGACGCATGCGATTAGCCGTGATGATCGTGATCCTGGGCGAGACGCAACTCCCGAAGTCGAAGTGTCGGGACGGCCGCCCTCGGCCGTCCGCGCCGCCGGCCGAGGCGGGCGGCGCTCCACAGAAGCCCGCCATCAGCCGCTCTTGATGATCTCTTTCAGCATCTCGTCCTGCAGTTGATAGATCGCGAAGACGCCGACTCTGTAGCGGTTGAAGAGAAACGAGAACGCGTACACCTTTCCGCTCTGCGCGTGCACGTAGCCGGAGAGACCGATCACGCCGGAGATGTAGCCCGTCTTCGCGTACACCTGCCGCGCGAACGGCGGACGCTTGAGACGATTGCCGAACTTCGAGTCGGGGTCGCCGGAGTACGGCAGCGAGCTCACGAACTCCTCGCGCCACGGGCTCTTCCACATGTACCGCAGCAGCGTGATGAACGCATTCGCGGACGCACGGTTGTCGCGCGACATGCCTGAACCGTCCGCGGGATAGAACTCGTTCGACGGCACGCCGATCTTCGTCGTCAGCCACTCCTTCACCTCGCCGGTGCCGGACGCCCACGACCCGTCGTTGCGCTTCTCCGCGCCGATCATCTTCACCACCTGCTCGGCGTAGTGGTTCTGGCTCTTCTTGTTGATCACGTACACGAGCACGCTGAGCGGCGTCGTGTGCTTCGTGACGAGGCGCCAGTCCGTGCGCGCGTCGTGCGGCACGAGCACGATCTGCCCCATGATGCGAATGCCTTCGCGCGCGAACGTCTCGTTCGTCACCGACGCGAAGTAGTGCACGGGATTCTCGACCGTGACGAAGACCTCCGTCGCGCCCGAGCGCGCGGGCACGCCGCCGCGCACGATGATCGTGTTCGATCCGCGCAGGCGCGTGATGAACGGCAGTCCGCGTCCCGTGCGACAACCGTTCTGGACGCTGACGAACGACGTCGGCGGCTCGAGCTGCACGACGCATTGCTGTCCGACGCGGCTCGGCAGCACGCGCACCTGCACGCAGCCCTCCTGCATCGAGAATGCGGACACCGGCGCCTCGTACCAGTTCACGAGCTGATCGACCGGCCACGTGGGATGGATGTAGTTCGTGTCCATGTAGCCGTACTCGAAGACGAGATCGCCCGAGACGGTCTTGATGCCGGCGCGCTTCAAGTCCGCCGCCCAATCGCGCAGCACCTCGGTCGCCGAGCCGTCGTGAAAGCGTCCGCCGATCGTGGGATCGCCGCGGCCGACGATCTTCACGTCGCCGTTGAGCGTTCCGCTTGGATCGATCGTGCCGCGCACGTGCACGCCCGTCGTCACTTCGAACGACGGCTTGAGCATGTCGATCGCCGCCGCGGTCGTGAAGAGCTTCATGTTCGACGCGGGAGCGAGCACCTGATGCGGCGTGCGCTCCGCGACGACGCGTCCCGAGTCGACCTCCACGATCTGCAGGCTCGTCTCCGAGCTGCGCGCGGTCGCGCCGTTGACGAGCGACGCGAGCCGCTCCTCGAACGTCGCGCCGACCGCCGCGGGTGCGACCGCCTTCGGCGCAGCCTTGCGCGTCGCCGCCGGCTTCTTGCGCGGAGTCGATTTCTTTTTCTTCTTCGATTGAGCTTCAGACGATGAGTCGAGGAGCGTGAGGAGCAGGATGCTGAGAATCGCGACGAGGCGCGGGGGACGAACGGTCATCAACGCGAAGAATACCTTTCGAGTTCTTCGCGAGGTGCAAACATGGTGCTACCAACGACATCGAGCAGCTTTCGCAAATCGGTGACCGTCGCGTCGGCGACGATCTCCAGTCCGTGATCGATGTCCGGCGCGACCGCGGAGCCGCGCACTTTCGGCACGAAATGCACGCCCCGCATCCCGCATTGCTGCGCGCCATGCACGTCGGCGTATAGGTTGTCGCCGACAAACATCATTTCGTCGTACGCAACATCCAATCCGCGGCGGAGCTCTTCGAAGATCGATGCGCGCGGCTTGCACTCGCCGTGTTCATTCGAGAAGACCATGACGTCGATGAACGGCGCAAGCTCGAGCGCGTGGAGGATCTCGCGCAGCACGGAGCCGGGCGTGCGTCCCGTGTTGCTGATCAAGCCGATGCGCAGTCCGCGCGCCTTGAGTGCCGCGAGCGTTTCGCGCGCGCCCTCCACGACTTCGGGCAACACGTCGAGCGCCGCACTCGCGTACGCGTGCTCGAGCTCCGCGAGCACCTCTTCATCGAACGCGTTCGGATCGAGCTCCAGCTCTTCGAGGAAATGCTCGATCTGGCGGCGGCACGGAATGTCGCGATCCGCGGACCAGTACAAGTCATGGCAGCGCCGCCACAGCGCGCGATACGCATGCTCGATGCGATCCGCCACCGCCGCGTATCCGCGCGACGTGAGAATCGTCTCCATGCGCGTGAGCCGCAACCGCTCCTGCTGCTTCGAGAGATGCGGCCGGTCGGTGATCAGCGTTTCCCAGAGGTCGAAGGCGATCGCGCGCAGCATCAGTTGAGTTTCACCCGTCCCGGAAATCCCTCTTCGTATCCGTGAAAGTATTCGAGCGCGGGCTCGGGATGCTGCCAGCAGTAGTAGCCGGCGCCGCTGTCGAAGTCGACGAGCCACAGCCCCTTCACTTCGACGCCCATGTCGAGGATCGACTCCGCCCATTCCGCGACGACGTCCTGCGCCTCGGCCACGCTGTCGGTCGTCATCTGCTCGACGCGATCGACGGCGCCCGCGGTGAGGCGCTGCACTTCCGGCAGCAGAGCGACCGCTTCCTCGTACGAGAAGATGCGTTTCGGCACGGAGAGCGAATATATACCGCCGCGCGCAACTCGCAACGCGCAACGCTGTTGTGCTAAAACGCGCCTTGCATTCACTGAGGAGGAGATACCGATGTCGGTAGAAGAGAGGGTCAAATCCATCATCGTCGAGCAGCTCGGCGTGGATGCCGAGGAGGTCACCTCTGAGGCGTCGTTCGTCGAGGACCTCGGCGCGGATTCGCTCGATACGGTCGAGCTGATCATGGCGTTCGAGGAAGAGTTCGGAGTGGAGATCTCCGACGACGAGGCGGAGAAGATCCGCAAAGTTCGCGACGCGGTCGAGTACATCGACAAGCGCGCGAAGGCTCAGTAACGGACCAAGCATTTCGCAGAACAGGGCGGACGCAGCGTGTCCGACCCTCCCCGGGCGGGCTGAAGCCCGCCCTACGTTTGTGAAGGAGCCACTTCGTTGGACAAGCGTCGCGTCGTCGTGACCGGAATCGGATTGATCACGCCCCTCGGCGTCGGCAACGACGTCACGTGGCAGGGTCTGCTCGAAGGCCGCTCCGGCGTCGGCATGATCACGAAGTTCGACACGTCCGACTACCCGTGCAAGATCGCCGGCGAGATCAAGGACTTCCGTCCGGAAGACTGGATCGAGAAGAAAGAGGTCAAGAAGTCCGACACCTTCATCCATTACGCCGTCGCGGCGGCGCAGATGGCGGTGACCGACTCCGGCCTCGACACCTCGAAGGAAGATCAGGATCGCGTCGGCGTGATCATCGGCTCCGGCATCGGCGGACTTCCGCTGATCGAGGACATGCACAAGAAGCTGATCGAGCGCGGACCGTCGCGGATCTCGCCGTTCTTCATCCCCGGCCTGATCGTGAATCTCGCCGCGGGACACATCTCGATCCGCTTCGGCTGCAAGGGTCCGAGCAACGCGCCGGCGACGGCGTGCGCGACCGGCGCGCACTCGATCGGCGACGCGTTCAAAGTCATCCAGCGCGATGACGCGGACGTGATGTTCGCGGGCGGCAGCGAGGCGGTGGTGACGCCGCTCGCGGTGGGCGGCTTCTCGGCGATGCGCGCGCTGTCGACGCGCAACGACGAGCCGGAGCGCGCGTCGCGGCCGTGGGACGCGGGACGCGACGGCTTCGTCATGGGCGAAGGCGCCGGCGTGCTCATTCTCGAGGAGCGCGAGCACGCGATCGCGCGCGGCGCGAAGATCTACTGCGAGATCGTCGGCTACGGCATGACCAGCGACGCGTTCCACATCACGTCGCCCTCGGAAGACGGCGACGGCATGGCCCGCGTGATGACGCGCGCGCTGCGCGATGCGAAGCTCGACCCGCAACAGATCCAGTACATCAACGCGCACGGAACGTCGACGCCGATCGGCGACAAGGTGGAGACGATCGCGGTGAAGAAGGTGTTCGGCGACCACGCGTACAAGCTCGCGATGAGCTCGACGAAGTCGATGACCGGACATTTGCTCGGCGCCGCGGGCGGAATCGAGTCCGCGTTCGCGGCGCTGGCGATCCGCGACGGCGTGCTGCCTCCGACGATCAACTACGAGGTCCAGGACCCGGAGTGCGATCTCGACTACGTGCCGAACAAGGCGCGGCCGCTGCCGGACCTGCATCACGTGCTGTCGAACTCATTCGGGTTCGGCGGAACGAACGCGACGCTGATTTTCGCCAAGCCCTGAGGCTGCCTTTTTTCTCTTGCGCGGTCGATTTGCGCGCATTGTCTTTGCAATGTAAAGTTCTTGCTATGAACTATGACATTGCCATTATCGGCGCCGGACTGGCCGGCCTCCGCTGCGCGCGCCTCCTCGCCACGCGCGGTCTGCGCGTGGTGATCCTCGACCGGAAGGCGTCCATCGGCGCACCAGTGCACACGACGGGCATCTTCGTGCGCAAGACGTGGGAGGACTTCCCGCTGCCCGCGGAGCAGCTCGGACCGCCGATCCGCGATGTCATTCTCTATTCGCCGTCGCGACGCACGTTCGCGCTGCGCGCGCGTCGCGACGAGTTTCGCGTCGGACGCATGTCGTGGCTGTACCTGCAACTGCTCGAGCAATGCGCAGCCGCGGGCGTGACGTGGATTCCCGAGGCACGCTTCACGTCGTGCGACGACGAGTCGGTGACGTTCCTCCGCCACGGACGCGAAGAGCGCATCCGCGCGCGCTTCGTGATCGGCGCAGACGGTGCGCGCTCGACGGTCGCGCAACACCTCGGATTCGACGAGAATCGCGACGTCCTCCTCGGCATCGAGGAAGTGATTCCTCCGATCTCGCGCGAGCCGGCGCTGCACTGTTTTCTCGACCCGCGCCTCGCGCCCGGCTACATCGCCTGGCTTGCCAACGACGGACACGAAGCGCACCTCGGCGTCGCCGGACGTCCGCGCAACTGGAACGCGTCGCAGGCGCTGCTGCGCTTCCGCGAGACGCTGCCGTTTCGCATCGGACGGACGATCGAGCGGCGCGGTGGACTGATTCCGGTCGGCGGCATGCTGCGCCGGATCGCGTCGCCGCGCGGACTGCTCATCGGCGACGCCGCGGGTGCAGTCTCACCGCTGACCGCGGGCGGACTCGATGGCGCGATGCGGCTGTCGACGTTCGCGGCCGAGGTGGTGAGCGCGTATTTCGAATTAGGAGACGCGCGCGTGCTGCGGCAATACTCCAGCGATCGCTTCCGCGCGCGCTTCCTCACGC
>DATELS010000761.1:0-13331 GCA_035276365.1 Thermoanaerobaculia bacterium | reverse complement strand
GTCGAGTGTGTCCAGATTTGAGTCGTGAATGACATCGGTCCATGGTATTCGAGACATCAACTGATGTCTCGAGTGTCCAGAACGCATGTCATGACTACCATCGTCTCATGTCATTTCGTCCATTTTTCGACCGCTCGATCGACATCGGCCGATGTTGCGAATGACATCGAGTGATGCTGTGAGTTGCATCGATCTACCTCAATAACAACATCTTCCTATGTCATTCTCAACATGCGTGGATGGTATTCGATCCATCGGTCGACCTTGCGCACGACATCGTTCGATGTCGTGAGTGTCCAGAATCTTGTTGATATTGACATCGGGTCATCTCATTAATGACATCAGCCGATGTCGTGATCAACATGCAGGGACCATCTGCATGGCTACAAGTCGTCCGGAATTTGGTCAAGTGTTCGATTTGCGTTGATTCTCATAAGCGTCAATTGTTCACCGTTCGTCGACATTTCACATGGTTCGCGATGTTGCGCGTCATCGCAGTCAAATCCAGACTGTGCGAACGAGTCATAGTGATCTATGACTCGTTCATTCAGAGCGGTTCGATTCCCAAGGCGATTCGCTCGATGTTTCGTGAGCCATAAGGCGTCGTTGGATGAGCGACGGCGATCCAATGGCGCTCGCGCGCACGTTGCGCGCTGCATTGGAGAAAACGAAGACGCCATTCGCGCCGGCAGCACCGCCGCCAATTGCGCCAAGCCGTCGACCGGACGAACCGACGCTGAACTACCCCGCCGGAGGCGGCGGGAACATCAGGTTCAACTTGATCAGCACGTTGTCCTTGATCAAGTCATCCGCCATGCCTTTGTACGCGATGCCCCAGTCCTGGCGGTTGATCGTGAACTCGCTCGTCGTGCGGACGCCTTCCGGCGTCGTCGCGGCCTTCACGGGGATCGTCACTTCCTTCTGCACGCCGTGCAGGTCGAGGGTGCCGCGGAGCTCGTACGTGTCGGTGCCGGTCTGCGTGAGCGACGTCGACGTGAACGTCGCCTTCGGGTGATTCGCGACGTCGAAGAAGTCGGGCGTCTTCAGGTGCTCGGTGAGCTTCGGCGTGTCCGTCTCCACGGAAGCGAGATCGATGTCGAACGACACGCGCGTCGGTTTGCCTCCGACGTATTCGATCGTGCCGTCAAAGTTCTTGAACTTGCCCTTGTGATCGCGTGTCACCTTTGCGGCGACGAAGTCGATCGAGCTCTTCTCCTTGATCACGTTCGATGTCACGCCGCCGGCGGCGGGTGTCGCGGGCGCGGTCGTCGTGGTCGAGCCGGCAGGAGTCACCTCCGCGGCCGGTTTCTGATCGACTTCACTCTTTTGGCAGGCGAGTGCGAACGTCAGCAGCAGAGAGGCGAGTACGGCGGTGTGCTTCATGGGCGAGACGCAATGCAAATCTCGTGAATGACCCGACACGGATTCCCCGCCGCGAACACGTCTTCAGGAATGCTGCGCGTGACCACGCTCCCGGCGCCGATCACGCTGCGCGCGCCGATCGTGACGCCGGGCAGGATGATCGCGCCGCCGCCGACCCACACGTCCTCGCCGATCTCCACCGGCTTGCCGAATTCCTCGCGGCGGCGCTCCTCGGCGTTCATCGGATGCAGCGGCGTGTAGATCTGCACCGCCGGTCCGAACTGCGAGTAGCTGCCGATCGTCACGCGACACACGTCGAGCACGACGCAGTTGAAGTTGAAGAACACGCGCTCGCAGAGCTCGATGTTCGTGCCGTAGTCGCAGAAGAACGGCGGCTGCATCCACACCGTGTCGCCTCCGCGGCCGAAGAGGTCGCGGAGGATTGCGCGACGCTCGTCGACTTCCGACTCGCGCGTCGCGTTCAGCGACTGGCAGAGATCGCGCGCGCGAACGCGAGCCTGCACGAGCTCGGGATCCATCGGGTCGTACGGCTCGCCGGCGAGCATCTTCTGCCGCTCGCTGCGCGTCACCGTTCGACGAGCTCCAGCTCCGCCTCGATGTCGAGCGAGAACTTCCCCCGCCCCGTTGGCGTGATCTGCACCTCGGGGCACTTCTCGCGCAGACGATGGCGCAGCAGGATGAGACGGCTCTCGAGGTTGTCCTTGATCTCCGGCAAACCCAGCGTGCGATCGAGGCGCAGCTCGCGATTGCTGAACGACGTGCGTCCCTGCCGCTTCCACTCCGCCAGCAGCTTCCACAGAATCCGCCCCGGCACGTTGCGGATCAGGTATTCGTTGTCGAGGAACACCGCGTCGTCTTCGCGGTAGTACGTGAGCGTGCGGCGCGGACGCATCGACGGAATCGGAGTCGTCTGCGGAATCGTGCGCACTTCCACCGTCGGCTCCGACGCCTCCATCACGCGGTCGATGCCGAGGGCGATTTGGTTGCCGATGATGGCAAGGTAGGTCTCGTCCCATTCGCCGAACGCCATCGGATCGCGGCTCTCCGCGGCCAGCACACCGATCAAACGATCTTCGACCAGCAGCGGAATCACGAGCGCGCTCTGCGCGTCCGGCAACCCCGGCAGCGGCACCTCCGGCCGAATGCGATGCGCCGCGCTGTCCGAGAGTACCTCGCGCCGCACCGCGCGTCCGTAGCGCAGACCTTCGTCGAGTCCCGTGATGCGCAGGACGCGCTTCTCGCGCGCGACGAGTCCGATCAGACCTTCGCCGACCGCGACCTCCGCGCCGACTCCGCCGCCGTAGCCGCGGCATGCGATCGTCACGAGTCGCTGCGCGCCTTCCTCGTTCAGCAGCACGATCGTGTGCGCGAATCCGAAGTACACCGCGAGCGCGTCGAGCGCGGCGGCGAGCAGCGTCTCGAGATCGTCCGCACGGTTGATGCGATCCGACACGAGCTGCAGTCCGCGCAGCTCCGTGCGCCGTCCATCGACGACTGCTTCCTCGGATGCATTCGCGCACGCGTCCGTGAGAAAGCCTTCCACCTTCTCCACGCGCAGCACTTCGAACACGTCCGAGGCGATCAGCTTGAACACGCCGAGCATGCCCGTGTGCGACGCGATCGCCTGGATGCGCATCGCCATCGTGTCGAAGAGCGGTCCGCTCTTTTCCGAGCGGAGAAAGCGCAGGCGCAGGCGATAGGCCTGAAACGTGAGCGGGTCGTACAGCTCCGCGCACGCGTTCGGGTTCTCGTCGAGATTGCGCCGCGTCTTGTTGAAGAACTGGCAGGAGAGCGCGACGTGGCGGTCGTCGATGAGATACACCTGACTCACGTACGTGATGTTCGGGATCCCGTGGCGGTCGCTCGTCGCGACGAGACTCGGAACCACTCCTTGAAAACAGCGCACGATGTCGCTGGGCTTCATGCGAGCGGCGTCCCCGCTTTCGGTCCGGGAGTCTGTTCGAACACTTCTTCGACCGACACGTCGATCGCGAACGCGGGCCAGTGCGCCATGCTGCGCGTCACGCGGCGCGGGAGGCCGATCTCCTGCAGCACGTCCGCGAATCCCTCGAGTCGATCGGCGACGAATGCCTGATCGGTCGCGGGCGCGAGCCGCACGCCGCGCGTCACTCCTTTGATCTGCACCGACTCATGCGACAGCGGCGCGGTGCATACGACGGCCACGCGGCGCGTCGTCGCGACATTCGCGAGCGTCTCCTGCGACGTCGCGGCGGGAACGTACACGGTGACCGAGTCGAAGTTGTCGCGCGTATTGAGGGCGATGGCGCGGCACGTCGAAGGGACGCCATCCGCGTCGACCGTGCCGATGATGATGGAGATGCCTTTCTCGACACACTTCTGGAGCCGGTTCAGGGACATGGCTGCGGGATTTTAGCGCGGCGATTACGTGGGACGGTCGTGCGTGTTGCGCGGACTGGACACGCGGAACGCGGAGGAGCCTTTCGTCTCCGGCGCCGACTCCTGCCACAGCGTCGCGCACTCGCGCACGACTTCGACGAGACGCTCGAGATCGAACGGCTTGCGTACGATCGCGTGGACGAGGCGCGGATCGAGATCGCGCAGCGTGGCGTCGTCATACGCGCTGATCACGAAGACCAGCGGCTGCCGCTTCTGCTGCTGGCCGAGGTGCTCGAGGACTTCGAAGCCGCTCATGCGGGGCATCATCAGATCGAGCAGCAGCACCGCGTACGGCGTCGCCGCGAGCAGCTCCAGCGCCTCGACGCCGTCGCTCGCCGTGTCCACGCGCAACGACTCGCGCATCAGCGCGACTTCGAGCATGCGGCGGATCACGGGATCGTCTTCGACGAGGAGGACGGAGGGGATCGTCATCGGCGTGGCGCCGACGCTATCACGAGGCTCGCGTGTAGGGGCAAGCTCAGCCAACTTTCCGTTCCCATCGCTCGAATGCCTGTTACCATCTCTCCTTAACTACCCAGAAAACACGGTGAGTGCTCGTCCGCCCCGGTCAAGGAGGAGGTCTCGAGAATGCGACTGCGTTCGTTGCGGAGCTTTTCTGCCGCGCTCTCTCTGCTCGTTTTCACGCTGGCTGCCGCGGCGCAGGATGTGGCGCCGAGGGATTGTCCGCACACCGTGGTGGCGGAGGTCGTCGCCCTCGACGTCTCCTACCAGATCAACCGCCTGGGCACCTCGCGTCCCGGCGGGTTGATCTTCGCGCTGCGCAGCGACGTCGAGCCGCTCTCCGGATCCGAGCTCACGCCGGGCAACGTGCAGCTCAAGAGCTACAAGCGTCCGCGTCCGATGGTGCTGCGCGTCAACGAGGGCGACTGCCTCGAGATCCGCTTCCAGAACCTCCTCGCGCCGCAGACCATCGATCCCATCCAACCCGCGACGCGCAACGTCTCCATTCACGCCGCGGGCATGAACCTGCGGCCGATGGCGGGACGTCCGGCGAACGAGAACATCTCCAGCGATGGAACATGGGTGGGGCAGAATCCGCTGGCGCCGGACGGCATGAGCGGCGTCGTCAAGCCGGGCGACTCCATCACGTACGCGCTGTACGCATCGGCGGAAGGCGCGTACCTCCTCTACAGCACGCCGGGCGACTACAACAACTTCTCGACGATGCAGCTCACGATGGGGCTGTTCGGCGCGATCAACGTCGAGCCGCGCGGCAGCGAGTGGTATCGCAGCCAGGTCACGGAAGCCGATCTGCGGATGGCGTCCGTGAACTCGCCGCCGAATCAGCTTCCGACGATCAACTACGACGCCGTCTATCCGCCGGGCAATCCGCGCGCGGGCAAGCCGATCCTGCGCATGCTCGACCGCGAGAACCATCTCGTGCACAGCGATCTCACGGCGGTCATCACCGGTGAGCATCGCGGCCTTTTGCCGGGCGGTCCGGGCGACAACCCCGTGCTCCCGAATCGCAACTGGCCGTTCCGCGAAGTGACCGTGCACTACCACGAGTCGCAGGACGTCGTGCAGTCGTTCGCGTATTTCTACAACGGCACGACCTCGCACGTGCCCACCGTCAACGCGGGCTCGGACAGCTTCGCCATCAACTACGGACTGGCGGGCATCGGACCGGAGATCCTCGCGAATCGCATCGGCGTCGGACCGACGACCGCGTGCGACGAGTGCAAGTTCGAGGAGTTCTTCCTCAGCTCGTGGCCGCAGGGCGATCCGGGACTCGTCGTTGACGTGCCGGCGAACGCGGAAGTCTCGGCGCTCTGCCAGAACGAAGTGATCTTCGTCGGACGTCCGCTGAGCCGCGCGTGCGCGCAGGCTCAGAAGCAGCCGACGAAGGCGTTCTATCCCGACGATCCCTCCAACGTCTACCACAGCTACCTCGGCGATCACGTGCGCTTCCGCATCCTGCACGCCGGCGCGGCGGTGACGCACGTGCATCACCACCACGCGCATCAGTGGCTGCACTCGGGCGACGATCAGAACAGCAACTATCTCGACAGCCAGTCGATCGGACCGGGCTCCTCGTTCACGCTGGAGCTCGTCTACAACGGATCGGGCAACCGCAACCTCACCGTCGGCGACACGATCTTTCACTGCCACTTCTATCCGCACTTCGCGTCGGGCATGTGGGCGCTGTATCGCGTGCACGACGTGTTCGAGCCGGGCACGCCGCTCGATGACCATGGACGTCCGCAGGCGCACACGCGCGCGTTGCCCGATCCCGAGATCATGACCGGCACGCCGATCCCCGCGGTCGTGCCGCTGCCGATGATGGCCATGGCGCCGTATCCGGCGCCGGTGGAGATCGAGAAGGGGCAGGTGAAGCTCGGCGACAGCGGCTTCCCCGGCTATCCGTTCTACATCCCCGGCATCTCCGGACATCGCGCGCCGCATCCGCCGATGGACTTCGCGGTCGATCCGCAGACGAACGAGACGTACGACGGCGGACTGCCGCGCCATCTCATGACGAATGCGGACGTCGCGAACGAACAGCACTCGCTCACCGACTGGAGCAAGGACCTCGCGAACATCACGGCGTTCCAGCTTCCCGAAGACGGCACGCCGGCGGAGAAGCGCGCGTTCGACTTCTTCAAGCAGTACGCGCATCGCACGATGACGCCGGACGGCACGCCCGCCGACTTTCACGTGAACGGCCTGCCCCTCGGACCGCAGTCCGGCGCGCCGTTCGCCGATCCCGCGGTCGTCGACGGCAAGGCGGTTGGAAATCCCAAGCTCGTCTATCGCGGCGTCGATCTGCAGCTCGACGCGGTGTTCAACAAGGCCGGCTGGCACTATCCGCAGCAGCGCATGATGGCGCTGTGGGGCGACGTCAACGCGTTTCTCTCCGGCCAGCGCCCGCCCGAGCCGCTCTTCTTCCGCGCGGAGAGCAACGACGTCATCGAGTACTGGCACACGAACCTCGTGCCCGCGTACTTCGAGCTCGATGACTTCGAGGTGCGCACGCCGACGGACATCATCGGCCAGCACATCCACCTCGTGAAGTTCGACGTCACGTCGTCGGACGGCGCGGCGAACGGCTTCAACTACGAAGACGGCACGTTCAGCCCGGAGGAAGTGCGCGACCGCATCGAAGGGATCAATGCGACGGGCGGTCTGTGGGATTACGCGCGCAAGACGCAGAAGAAGCTGACCGCGAAGCCGATTCCGGAGCTCGGCGTGGGACCGACACCCGGCGCATGGGTCGGCGCGCAGGCAACGGTGCAGCGCTGGTGGGTTGATCCGCTGATGGACACGACGCACACCGACCGCACGTACATGACCGTGTTCACGCACGATCACTTCGGCCCGTCGACGCATCAGATGATCGGCCTGTACGGCGGACTCCTCGTCGAGCCTCCGGGCACGACGTGGACGTCGCTCGACGGCAAGACGAAGCTGCGCGACTGGGCGTCGCGCAACGACGGCGGTCCGACGAGCTACGCGGCGAACATCCTCTACTCCGATCCCGCGGACTCCGGACGCAGCTACCGCGAGTTCGGTCTCGCGTGGGGCGACCTGCAGATGGTGTACGCGCCGACGAGCAAGCCGCAGCCGGACTGCTACAGCTATGACTACAACGGCACGACGTACGCGCAGACGGTGAACTGCAAGCCGGTCACGGACGGCAACACGTACACCGGCTGGGCGGACGGCGCGAACGTCATCAACTGCGCGCAGTGCGCGACGCCGAACGCGCCCACTCCGAACTTCACCACCATCGCCAGCAGCCTCGGCCTCGGCGTCGCGCCGTCGCCCGCGCAGCCGTTCCTCATCGCCGATTTCGGCGCGGGCATGATGTCGATGAACTACCGCACGGAGCCGCTGCCGCTGCGCATCAACAAGCCGGCGAAGCCGAATCCGGGCGCGGGCGCGAATGCGGGCGATCTCGCGTACGCATTCGCATCGATTCCGCGCTTCGATCCCGCGTTCAGCCAGCAGCCCGCGGGCGGCACGAACATCAACCCGGCGTGCAGCGGCACGTGCTTCACGTTCCCGGTACAGCCGATCTCCGCGGGCATGGGCGCGACCGATCCATACACGCCGCTGCTCTCCGGCTACGAAGGCGACAACGTGCAGATTCGCACGCTAGTCGGCTCGCACACGTCGATGCACGACTTCGCGATGCACGGCGTGCGCTGGCTGTACGAGCCGTTCTCGGAGAACTCGGGACATCGCGCGACGCAGTTCACGATTCTCTCCGAGCACTTCGAGATGCTCTTCGGACTCCCGCGCATCGGCGCAAAGTCCTCGGCCGACTATCTCTACAACCCGTCCGCGTCGTACGAGGGATTGACGAACGGCATCTGGGGTTTGGTGCGCGCGTTCAATCCGATGCAGCAGCAGCCGTTCCTCGCGCCGCTGCGTGCAACTCCGCCTCCCGCGGTTTCGCTGAAGCCGCCCGTCGATCTCTCGCATGACTGCGAGCACGTGCATCCGTGTCTGCGCGAGTTCGTCGTGCACGCGACGGCGATCGAGCCGTCGACGACATCGACCGCATCGCTCGTCTACAACGGACGCGGCATCCGGCTGCCGGACGGCACGTTCGACGTCGACAGTCCGCTCGAGGATCCGTGGGCGATCGTCTATCACCTCGAGGGCAAGCCGATCGATCCGGCGACGGTCGAGCCGCTCGTGCTGCGCGCCGCGGCGGGCGACTGGATTCACGTCGTGCTGCGCAACGATCTCAAAGGCACGGAGCCCGTCTTCACGAACGCGAATGCGACCGAGCCCGCGAATCGCGCGGCGCAGATTCCGTACGCGAACCCGTACTACACCGTGAACCTCACGACGTCGGCGACGGTCGGTCTGCATCCGCAGCTTCTGGAGCTCGACGTGACGCGCAGCGACGGCGCGAACATCGGCAACAACCCCGCGCAGACCGCGGCGCCGGGCGGCTCGACGGAGTACTGGTGGTACGCCGGCAAGATGCAGAACGGGCAGCTCGTGCCGGTCGAATACGGCGCCGTGAATCTCACGCCCGCCGATCCGCTGATGCAGGTCTATCACGGTCTGTTCGGCGCGCTCGTCGTGGAGCCGGAAGGCTCGCACTGGACGGAGGATCCGATGTCGCCGACCGCGGCGACGGTGTTCGCCGGCGATCAGGTGTATCGCGAGTTCGTGCTGATGGTGCAGGACGACACGGCCATGCAGCTCAACGGCAACTCGCTCTATCAGGCCGCGTATCCGCTCTCGGCGTTCAACTACAAGACCGAGCCGGCGTTCTTCCGCTTCGGCGCGCTCGTCGATCCCGCCCTCGGCATCAGCGCACCGACCGACTGGTCGAACCTCAGCGCGTCGGACGTGCAGAACGTCGCGAACGTCGCGACCACCGGCTTCGACACGACGCAGACGACGGCGAACAAACTCGTCGGTGGCGATCCGGTGACGCCGATTCTCCGCGCGCCCGCGGGCATGCCGGTGCGCATCCATCTGCTCTCGCCGGGCGGCATCGGCGACAACCAGCAGGTCTTCGAGCTCACGGGTCACGTGTGGCAGGAGACGCCGTTCACGAACGCGTCGACGAAGATCGGCTTCAACCCGCAGTCGATGTGGACCGGCACGACCTCGGGCTACGGTCCGACGTCTTCGTATCCGATCGTGTTGCAGCCGCCGCCGACGCGCGACGGCAGCGGAAGCGGCGCGGGCGGACGCTTCGGGATTCCGGGCGACTACCTCTATCGCAGTTGGACGGCGAACCAGTTCCAGGCCGGCGTGTGGGGGATCTTCCGCGTCGCGCCGAACAACGGGCCGGGCTTCGCGGACACGGTGGGCATCACGTCCGTGCACGCGGGGCCGGGCGGCTATCTCGTGAGCGGCTTCACGACGGTGTCGCCGCGCAACGGCCACTACGCGGAGTCGGTGACGGTCACGGTGAAGGGTGCTTCCGGAAAGGCGACGGTACGGAACGGCGTCTGGACGTATAAAGGCAGAGGTGCCGTTCCCTCCACGGTCACGGTCCGCTCCTCCCTCGGCGGCACGGCCACGTGGGGGACGCTCGTCGCGGAGCCGGTGCTCGTGCGTGAAGCCGGACCGCATCCGCTCATTCGTCAGGATCAGAGGCCGCGTCAGCCGCGATGAGCATTCCGTCCCTCGCGCTGTTGGCGTTTGCGACGCTGGTCGATCGCGGGATCGCGGTCGACCTGACGCTCGCGCCGAAGGCGGTCCGCGACGGCGACACGATTCACGTCGCGTTCTCCGTGCGCGACGAGGCGACGAAGACTCCTCTCGGCGGCGCGCGTCCGTTGGCATGGGTCGCGCCGCGCGGCGGCGACTGCGTCGCGAATGCGGCGCGCTTTCTCAGCGGCTCGCTCACCGATCGTCCGGCTGCAGATCTCAACAACTATTACGTGCTCGCGCTGAACGACGACGCGTCGATCAGCGTGGTCGATCCGCGCTTCAGCTTCGGCGGCTCGCAGCTTCTGGCGATGCTGACGCTCGAGAGCCGCGGCGACGACTGGGCGCTCACTCCCGACGGCAAGACGCTGTACGTGTCGATGCCGGACGCGCACAAGATCGCGGTCGCGGACACGACGACGTGGAAGGTCGTGCGCAACGTGGACGTGGGCGGGCGGCCGGGGAGGATCGCGCTGCAGCCGGATGGGGAAAGGTTGTGGGTGGTGCTCGAGGATCGCGTCGTTCTTCTTGGACGCGAGGGAGCTCCTCGCTCTTACTCTCTCCCTCTCCGCGCAGAGAGGGGACTTGCGTTCTCTCCTAGCTCCGCCTTCATCGGGGAATCGATTTTTGATTTGCGCACGCTCGCGCGCAAGACGTTCGAGTTTCCCGCGCGCGTTGTCGCGTATTCATCGGCGGCGCAGCTTGCGTATGCGGGGGATCCTGCCTCCGGACGCATCGCCGGGATCAACACGCGCGTGCGCTTCAACGCCACTCCCGGCTTCACGCAGATTCGATTCGCGCCGGGAGGGCGGTACGGGTTTCTGCCGAATCCTCAGCACAACATCGTCGAGATCTTCGATGCGGCTTCGAATCGCATCGTGCGTACCGTCGATGTCAGCGACGGTCCGGATCAAGTCACGTTCACCGATCGTCTAGCGTTCGTGCGGCGGCGCGGCAGCGACGCGGTGATCATGATTCCGCTGCAGTCACTCGCGACGTCAGGCGACGGCACCGGCGTCGCGGACTTCACCGGCGGCGAGCGCGCGCTCGGCGGCGGACGCGTCGCCGCGCTCGCGGACTCGATCGTCGAGGCGCCGGATGGTCCGGCGGTGCTCGTCGCGAATCCCGGCGACGCGATGATCTATTACTACAAGGAAGGCATGGCCGCTCCGATGGGCGGCTTCAGCAACTACGGACGCCAGCCGCGCGCGGTGCTCGTCGTCGATCGCAGCCTGCGCGAGAGAACGCGCGGCGTGTATTCGACGTCGGCGAAGATCGACGATCCCGGCGCGTACGACGTCGTCTTCTTCCTCGACTCGCCGCGCGTGACCGCGTGCTTCCCGCTCGAAGTCGCCGCGCGTCCGGAGACGCTCGCGAAGCGCGCGAAGTCCGTGCTCGTCGAGCCGCTCTCCATCGCGCACGACTTCGCGGCCGGCGCGCCCGCGCGTATCCGCTTCCGTCTCGCCGACGCGAAGACGCGTCGCGTCGAAACGCCGCGCGACGTGCAGGTCGTCGTCATGCAGGCGCCCGGCGTGTGGCAGCGGCGCACGTCCGCGACCGCGACGTCCGACGGCGCATTCGAAGTCGAAGTCACTCCTCCCTCCTCCGGCGTGTACTACGTCTGGGTCGCATCGGCCGCGGCCGGTCTCCCGATCAACAACCCGCAGTTCATCACCTTCGAGGTACATCAATGAAGAAGAGTACGAAGCAGAAGCCCACGATCAACTCCAACGACATCGCCTACTGCAAGATCCATCCGGGACTCGGCATCGCGCGCATGGGAGACAGCGCGGACGAGTTCTTCATCGGCCCGGAGGCGCCGGGGCATCCGCCGAATCCCGTGGGAGGATTCAAGGACAAGCACGGCCGCGTGAAACGTCAGGCCGCGCGTTTCCGCATCTACGCATACAACGCGGCCGGCGAAGCGATCGCCGAGCTCACCGCGGCGGAGGCGAACATCACGTGGAGCGTGCAGCTCGCCAACAAGAAGGCCAGCTACGACATGTTCCTCGGCCGCTACTGGGAGTACCAGTTTCCGGAGGTGAAGAAGTACGCCGATGAGCACAACGGTGGCAAGCCGCCGCAACGCAATCAGGAAGTGACGGACGACGCGGAGCGCCGCCGCCTTCTCGACATCCGTCCCGAGCCGCGCAGCATCACCGGCGCGAACGAGCACGGCGAGAAGTACCAGATGATCGGCAAGTTCGGCCCGCTGCCGTACACCGTCGTCAATGCCGAGACGCGCGACGCGATCCAGTACAGCCGCAGCGGATTCATGAACGTCCCGTTTGTCGATCCGACGCAGCCCGGACTCTCCAAGACCTTCGCCGAGAACGCGAAGAAGTACAAGTGGCAGGCGGGCGTGATGCAGGAGCCGATCGCGCAGTCTCCTGCCGCCGACGTCTACCTCGGCGAGCTTCGCACCGATGCGCACGGCCGCCTCTTCGTCCTCGGCGGACACGGAACGTCCTCGAGCATCATCCCGGACAACGACGTCGGGTACTTGAACGGCGACTACTACTTCGGCAGCAACGACTATTGGTACGACGACACGAGCGACGGCGTCGTCAGCGCCGAAGTCACGCTGAAGGACGGTACGAAGGTCGAAGTGCGCGAGAAGTCGTGGGTGCTCGTCGCGCCGCCGAAGTTCGCGCCGCACGTGCAGCCGATCACCACGCTGTGGGACGTTTCCGTCGACGTCGCCGCGCAGAAGACGGGCGCCGCGGGACCGAACGACGTCTCGTTCGTGCGCGACGTCTATCCGATCCTGAAGAGCGTCAACGAATACCAGTGGGTGAACCAGTTCGCGCTGCAGCAGCACGGCTCGGGCATGGTCTTCGATCCGCTGAGCGAGCCGCTCTTCGGACAGCTTCACGAGAAAGGGGAGACGCAGCCCGCGATCGACGCGAACGCGTTCGCGCGCGATCACGTCTTCAAGCGCCTGCGCAAGCCGCTGCCGCTGTTGCAGGCCGAGCATCCCGAGCTGCCGTTCGAAAAGTTGATCGAGTCCGAGTTCGCCACCGCGTACTCGGGCATGAAGTTCATGCCGCAGATGTGGGGCGACGGCGGCGACGGACTCGATCCGGTCGGCAAGGTTCCGGACTCCGGCACCGACTGGACGAACCCCGGCGGCAACATGCCGGGCGGCACGTACATCACGTGGGCGACGCTCACTCCGCGCCAGTACAAGTGCATGGAGGCGTGGGCGAAGGGTCAATACGTCGACGACTGGCCGAAGCACGTCTCGCCGGTGACCGGTCCGCGCGAGCCGGTGCTCGCGAAGATTCCGATCAAGGATCAGCCGCGCGCGGTCGACGAGGCGAGCCTCGAGCCGTGCATCGGCGCGCCGTTCTTCCCCGGCATCGAGATCACGTACATCTGTG
>DATELS010000760.1:0-6636 GCA_035276365.1 Thermoanaerobaculia bacterium | reverse complement strand
GTGCGAGCATGTAGAGCGAGGACGACTTGTCGTGGAGCGGATGAAGGTACCGGCCCATATCCGCGCTCGCGCGCGCGCCCGCGCCGAACGTTTGATAGTCGGGCACGCGCATGCCGTCGAGATCGATGGCATCGAGAATCACGCCCGCGGCCTGAAAGCGTTCGTGCATGCGCGTGGCGTAGAACTCGTTCGCGCCCTTCGTCATGCCTTCGCCGAGAAAAGCGACGTGCTTCACGCCGCTGATCGACGCGAGACGATCCGCGAGCTCACCGAGATGTCGGGCCATCCGGTCCTGATCATCGTCGCGCCGCTCCTCTTCGATTGCATTCATCTTCTTGATCGCGCGCTGCGCGAATTCCGCCGCCGGTTTCTGCCATTGGCCGTAGTCCGCGCTCTCGAAGGCGTGACCGTACCCGGGCTCCTCCACGGAGAGCGCGGTCTGCACGGCTCCGAGCTCCGACTGCAGCGTGGCCAGACCGAAGGCATCGCCGGCGCGGCTCGGCGCGAGCGTCGCGACCGCGCGGCGCACCGCGACGTGATCGCGCGTGAACGGCACGACGAACTGCACGCCGTCGCGTCCGAGTCGCGCCACCGAGAACGTGTCGTTCGGTCCCGCCTCGGCCACGAATTTCTCCGCGGCGGCCTTCGCACGATTCACGAGATACGACTGCGTCATCGTCGTGTCGAAGAGCAGCACTGTCATCGTGCGGCGCTGCAGCGGCGACGGCGCGTTCTCCGCGTTCGCCGCGGCGGGCAAAACGCTCTCGGGCACTTCGCCGTCGTCGACGACGTCGAAGTACTCGATCTTCTGCCGCGCACCGTTCACGAACAATTCGAAGTCGTCGATGGTGAGTCCGCGCACCGCGTGGCCGTTGCGCGTGACGTTGACCGGAACCTCGATGACGTTGACGGTGACGCGCTCGTCGTAGCGTTGGGCCTGAAGCGAGAAAGCAATCGCGATCGCGAACAGAGTGCGCTTCATGTTCCGAACCCCCGCGCTCTCTGCCGCCGACATGCCATCAAAACGCGGGTAAAGAACGGCGTCGCGGCGGAAAAACGCACTCGCCAGCGGACACTCGCGTCCTCCGTTCGTGACGTCAGGGTGTGACGGAAAAGTCCGAGCGCTGGAAGCCCGCCACATCCGTCCCCACGAAGCGCAGCAGCACCTTCGCCGAGTACTTGCCGGGGATGAGATTGAAGCGCTGGCGCACGGTGTACGGATTCGACTCGAGGAACTCGCGGCCTTTCGCGAGATCGATGTTGAGGCGCGAGTACGCCCAGCCCGCGGGGAGATTCTTTTCGTCGAACACGTACATGAAGACGTCGACGAGCACCTGATCGCGATCCGCGCGGCGCGCCAGCAGCTCCGCGCCCGGCACGCTCGCGGTGACGAGCGCCTGTCGCGGCGCGCCCTGCACTTTCGCGTCGACCGTGAGCCCGCGCTGCGGGATGTCGTTCATCAGCACGTCGGCGAGGAAGAGGGCATCGCCGCGATTCACGCGCGACGCCGATGAATAGCCGCGCCGGTGATTCACCGTCGTGCCGAACGGCTGATGCAGCACGCGCACGGTGATGGTGTTGTCCTTCTTCTGATGCTCGGGCGGAGTGAAGCCGAGGACGTAGGTGACGCGCTGCATGTCGCGGAGAGTGCGCAATGCTTCCGCGACGTCGCCGTGCTTCGTCACCGTGCCGCCGGTGTCGAGGGCGAGCATGTACAGCGAAGTCGTGGTGTCGTTCTCCGGCGCGAGGCGCCGCGCGCGCGACGCTCCGTTCGCACGCGCGGTCGGCGTGAACTCGGTGGGCACGGTCATGCCTTCGAGCTCGACGCCGTCGAGGATCACGCCCGCGGCTTTGAAGCGCGCGTGCATCTTCCGCAGCGCTCCGAAGTCCGCCCCGCCCGTCCCTCCCTCGGACAACAGGATGACGTGTTTGACTCCGTTGAGCGACGCGAGGCGATCGGCGAGCGTGCCGAGATCGTCCGCGACCGCGTTCTGATCGTCGCGGCGGCGCTGCTCGTTGATCTGCCGCTCGAGATTCATCGAGTACGACTGATACGCCGCCTCGGGGATCGGGAACTGCGAGTTGTCCGCGTTGATGAATGCATCCGCGGGCTCGGGCGTCTGCGTGTCCGCGACGTCGCTCGACGGCGCGATCATGCGCTCCTCCGGCAGCACGGCGAGGTTGAACACGTCGCCGGCGCGGCTGAGCGAGAGCGTGGCGATCGCGTGATGCAGCACGGCGCGATCCGTGGTGAAAGGCACGACGAACTGCGCGCCGTCGCGACCGAGGCGGGCGACGGCGAAGGTGTCGCCGGGAAGGGCCTCGTCGACGAACTTCTGCGCCGCGTCCTTCGCGCGCTTGAGCAGATGATGCGACGTCGTCGCGATGTCGAACAGCAGCACGATCATGCGACGGCGATCGAGCGGCGTGACCGTCAGGCGATCGGCGGCACCGCTCGATGCAGTGGGTGGGAGCGACGTCGTGCCTTCATCGACGACGTCGAAGTACTGGATGGGTTGCTTCGCGCCGTTGACGAAGAGCTCGAAGTCGTTCGCGGTGAGTCCGCGAACCGCGCGGCCGTTGTGCGTGACGAGCACCGGGACTTCGACCACGTTGACGGTGACCTGCTCGCCGTAGCGTTGCTGCTGCTGTGCGGAGAGCGCAGAACAAAAAGCAACGGCGAGCAGGAATCGTTTCATGGCGGCCCCTCACCCGGCCCTCTCCCCGCGTCGCGGGGAGAGGGTGATTGATGATTCGTTTTAGTGCGTCATCGGTCCGTCCGGCGCGATCACCTTCTCCGGCTCGGGCAGCTTCTCCTTCGCGGCGAGCGGCACGATCGTGCCGTCGAGGGCGATGCTCGTCACTTCGTCCATCGACTCGACGAGGTTGAACTCCATGCGCTCGCGCACGTCGCTCGGGATGTCTTCGAGATCGCGCTCGTTCTCCGCGGGCAGGATCACCTTCGTGATGCCGGCGCGCGCGGCGGCGAGCACTTTGTCCTTCACGCCGCCGACCGGCAGAACCTTCCCTCTCAAAGTGATCTCGCCGGTCATGGCGATATCGCGATGCACGGGGATCTTGGTGACGGCCGAGAGCAGCGCGGTCGCCATCGTGATGCCCGCCGACGGTCCATCCTTCGGGATCGCTCCCTCGGGCACATGGATGTGGATGTCGAGACTGGAGTGGAAATCGGGATCGAGTCCGAACAACTCGGCGCGTGAGCGAACGTACGACAGCGCGGCGCGCGCCGACTCCTGCATGACGTCGCCGAGCTTGCCGGTGAGCGTGAGGTTGCCCTTGCCGCGCGAGAGCGCGACTTCGGTCGAGAGCATCTCGCCGCCGACTTCCGTCCACGCCAGACCGGTGGCGAGACCGATCTCCGACTTGTCATGAATCTGGTGCGAGCGGAACTTGGCTTTTCCAAGGAGCTCGCGGACCTTGCCGCGATCGATGACGGTCGTGAAGTCGGGACCGTCCTTCACCACCTGCCGCGCGATCTTGCGCAGCACCGCACCGACCTCGCGCTCGAGGCTGCGCACGCCGGCCTCGCGCGTGTACGACGCGATCAGCTCTTCGAGCGCGTTGTCTTCGAACGCGATCTTCGCCTCGTCGAGTCCCTGCTCCTGCTTCTGCTTCGGCACGAGGAACTGCTTCGCGATGGCGAGCTTCTCGAGGTGCGTGTAGCCGGAGAGCTGGATGATCTCCATGCGGTCCTTGAGCGGCGCGGGAATCGTGTGCGTGACGTTCGCCGTGGCGATGAACATGACCTTCGAGAGGTCGTACTCGACGTCGAGGTAGTGATCGACGAAGGCGTTGTTCTGCTCGGGATCGAGCACTTCGAGGAGCGCCGCGGAGGGATCGCCGCGGAAGTCCATCGACATCTTGTCGACCTCGTCGAGGAGGAAGACGGGATTCGTCGTGCCGGCCTTTTTCATCCGCTGGATGATCTGGCCGGGGAACGCGCCGATGTACGTGCGGCGATGCCCGCGGATCTCCGCCTCATCGCGCACGCCGCCCAGCGACAGGCGCACGAACTTGCGTCCGGTGGCGCGGGCGATCGACTTCGCGAGCGAGGTCTTGCCGACGCCCGGAGGTCCGACGAAGCAGAGGATCGTGCCCTTCGGCTGTTTCACGAGCTGGCGCACCGCGAGGAACTCGAGGATGCGCTCTTTGATCTTCTCGAGACCGAAGTGGTCTTCGTTGAGGATCTGCTCGGCGAGCTCGATGTCCTTGATCTCTTTCGACGACTTCTTCCAGGGCACGGAGACGAGCCACTCGATGTAGTTGCGCGAGACCGTGGCCTCCGCGCTCACGCCGGGCATCGCCTCGAGGCGCTTCAACTCCTGCAGCGCCTTCTCCTTCGTGTCCTTCGGCATGCCGGAGTCTTCGATCTTCTGGCGGAGCTCCTCGATCTCGTCCGAGCGATCGTCCTTCCGTCCCAGCTCGTGGTGGATGGCCTTGATCTTCTCGTTGAGGTAGTACTCCTTCTGCGCGCGCTCCATCTGCTTTTTGACTTTGGAGTTGATGCGCTTGTCGATGTTGATCTTCTCGATCTCGATCTCGATGAAGTCCTGCAGCTTCTGCAGGCGCTCGTACGGCGAAGGCGTCTCGAGGAGCTGCTGCTTCTCGGTGGTGGTGATGAGGAGGTGCGACGCGAGCGTGTCGGCGAACTTGTCGGGATCGTCGAGCTTGAGCGTCGACATCACGCCTTCGAACGCGAGGTGATGGGACATCTTCGCGTACTGCTCGAAGATCTCCATCAGCTTCTGCATGTACTGCGACACCTCGGGCGTGAGCGGATACTTCGTGTCGATCTCGCGCACGGCGACGGTGACGTAGCCGGCGGCGTCGGCGGACGAGACGATCTCGCCGCGCGTGAGCCCCTCGACCATGACCTTCACGTTCTGGTTCGGGAGCTTGAGGTTCTGGACGACGGTGGCGATGACGCCGATCGGATAGATCTCGGTCAACGACGGGTCGTCGATCTTGGGGTCCTTCTGCGTGGCGAGGAAAATCTTCTTCTCGCTGGTCGCGAGCGTGGCCTCGAGGGCGAGGATCGACGCGCGCCGGCCGACGACGAACGGCGCCATCATCGAAGGAAACACGACCATGTCCCGCAGCGGGACGAGCGGAAGTTGCACGATGCTGGATTCAGGATTGGACATTGCGCTCATTTATACGCTGATTTGAGGAGAAAAACTTCCTGCCGGTTGGCGGTTGATGGTTGATGGTTGGCGGAGGATGCACTTCGCTCAGTGCAACAAAGGCGTATTCCTGAAAAGCGAAACGGGCCGCTCCCGCGACCCGTTTACCGCCAACCGCCAACTGCCAATCGTCAACCGGCTTTCTTATAAAGCGTAATCGGCTGGCTCCGGTTGTCGACGACCTCGCGGGTGATGACGCACTCGCTGATCGTGTGCTCGCTGGGAATCGTGTACATGATCTCGAGCATGAGCTCTTCGATGATGATCTTGAGGCCGCGCGCGCCGACGTTGCGCTTGAGCGCCTCCTCGGCGATCGCCTCGAGCGCCTCGTCCGTGAAGCGGAGCTCCACGTTCTCGAAGCCCATGATCGTCTGATACTGGCGCACGAGCGAGTTCTTCGGCTCGCGCAGGATCTCGATGAGCGCGGCCTTGTCGAGCTCTCCGAGGGTGGCGACGACCGGGAGACGGCCGACGAACTCGGGGATGAGGCCGAACTTGATCAGATCCTCCGGGTGCACCTGCGCGAGGAGCTCTCCCGTCTTCTTCTCTTTCTTCGACGCGATCTTCGCGCCGAAGCCCATCGACGTCGACGAGAGCCGGCGCTCGATCACATTGTCGAGGCCGACGAACGCGCCGCCGCAGATGAAGAGGATGTTCGTCGTGTCGATCTGAATGAACTCCTGGTGCGGATGCTTGCGCCCGCCCTGCGGCGGAACGTTGGCGACCGTGCCTTCGAGGATCTTCAGCAGCGCCTGCTGCACGCCCTCGCCGCTCACGTCGCGCGTGATCGACGGGTTGTCGCCCTTGCGGCAGATCTTATCGACCTCGTCGATGTAGACGATGCCGCGCTGGGTCTTGTCCTTGTCGTTGCCCGCGGCCTGGTAGAGCTTGAGGATGATGTTCTCGACGTCTTCACCAACGTAGCCCGCTTCCGTGAGCGTGGTGGCGTCGACGATCGTGAACGGCACGCTGAGCATGCGCGCCAGCGTCTGCGCGAGGAGCGTCTTGCCGGTGCCGGTGGGGCCGATCAGCAGGATGTTCGACTTCTGCAGCTCGACATCCTGGCGCGTGTTGCGCTGGTGATAGTCGATGCGCTTGTAGTGGTTGTAGACCGCGACCGCGAGCTTCTTCTTCGCCCGCTCCTGTCCGATGACGTAGAGGTCGAGGAACTCTTTGATCTCTTTCGGCTTCGGAAGATGCCCGGCACCTTCCAGCGCGCCCGGCTCGTCCTTGCGGTCTTCCGCGATGATGTCGAGGCAGATGTCGACGCACTCGTCGCAGATGTAGACGGTGGGGCCGGCGATCAGCTTCTTGACGTCCCGTTGCGACTTGTTGCAGAAGCTGCAGCGCAGGACGTCGTTGCTGTTCCCCTTCTTTGACATTTCCGATTGGGTCCCTTGTTCGTGAGGTCGCTCAAGCTTGCTACTGAGCG
>DATELS010000759.1:0-9525 GCA_035276365.1 Thermoanaerobaculia bacterium | reverse complement strand
ACCGCATGCGGGACGATGAGCTCCACGAACACTGCGTCGATGGCCGGCGCGATCCCCGCGTCCGACATCGCGGGCATCGTCGTCACCGCGAACGACGGCGAGATTCAGCAGGGACAAGCTGCATCGTCGCGCGCGACCTCGGCCGACGTCCGCGCGTTCGCGCAGATGATGGTCACCGATCACACGAACGCGCTCGCGACCGCGCGCGACGCATTCAGCCGGCAGGGCGTGACGCCGGGCGAGAACGAGACGACGCGCGCGCTGAAGGACAACACGCCGCGCACGATCACCAACCTCGCCACGTACACCGGCGCGGCGTACGACCGGAAGTACATGCAAGTCCAGGTCGATCTGCACCAGTGGCTGCTATCGGCGCTCGACACCGCGCTGATTCCGTCCGCGCCGAACGCGGAGATGCGGTCGCTCCTGCAGACGCAGCGCATGGCGGTCGCGCAGCACCTCGACCGCGCTCGCACCATCCTCGGCGGTCTATGATCCGCTGCGCATGCAGTGGATCGTCGGCACGAGCGGCTACAGCTACAAAGAGTGGAAGGGGACGTTCTATCCGGACGATCTGCCGGCGTCGAAGATGCTGTCCTTCTACGCCGGCCAGTTCGGCTCCGTCGAGATCAACAACACCTTCTATCGGATGCCGCAGGAGAAGCTGCTGACGACTTGGGCGGGCGAGGTGCCGGAGGGATTCCGGTTCGTGCTCAAGGCGCCGCAGCGCATTACGCACATGAAGCGGCTCAAAGGCGTGGAGGATGAAGTGCGCTACTTCCTCGAAGTCGCGGCATCCCTCGGCGCGAAGCTCGGTCCGCTGCTCTTCCAGCTTCCGCCGAACATGAAGAAGGACGTCGACCGGCTGCGCGACTTCCTCCCGCTCGTGCCGCACACGTTCAAAGTGGCGATGGAGTTCCGCCACGAGTCGTGGTTCGCGGACGATGTGTACGACGCGCTCCGCGCGCGCAATGCCGCGCTCTGCGCATCGGACACAGACGAAGTGACCGATCCCGACTCGATCCTCGTCCCGACCGCGTCGTGGGGATATCAGCGCCTGCGCCGCACGGAGTACTCGGACGAGCAGCTCGTCGCGTGGAAGAAGCGCATGGAGGCGCAGCCGTGGTCGGAGGCGTACGTCTTCTTCAAGCATGAAGACGAAGGGAAGGGGCCGTTGTTCGCGAAGCGGTTTCTGGCGACATAGAGCTCCGTTGACGCGCTCCCTTCGCTTGCGTACCCTACGCGGCCGTGGCCATCTTCCGGAGCGCGATCGTTTTCGGGCTTCTCGTCACGCTCAAATACCTGAGCAAGATCTTCTATCGTCACGATTTCGGATGGATCGGACCGACGCCACCCAAACCGTGGTCGAACATCCGCCTCGTCGCGTTTCTCAACCACACCAGCCTCTTCGAGCCCGTCTTCCTCGGCATGGTGCCGAACAGTTTCATCTGGCGGCTTGCGGCGCACGGCGTCGTCCCCGCGGCGGACAAGACCACCGACCGCCCACTCGTCGGACTCATCTTCCGCTTCGTCGCGCACCACGTCATCGCCATCACGCGGCAGCGCGATGACACGTGGTTCCAGGTGCTCAGCAAGATCGATCCGGACTCGATGGTCGTGCTGGCGCCCGAGGGGAGAATGAAGCGGGCGAACGGGCTCGATCTGCACGGCAAGCCCATGACCGTTCGCGGCGGCATTGCGGATATCCTGCATGCCGTCAAAGAGGGGAGAATGCTCATCGCCTATAGCGGCGGACTGCATCACGTGCAGATCCCCGGTCGCGTGCCGCGCATCTTCAAGACCATCCGCCTGCGCGTCGAGAACATCGAGATCGCGGACTACATCCGCGACATGATGAGCCGCGGCGGCGAGGACGAGTTCAAGCGCAACGTGATGAAAGACCTCGACTGGCGCCGCGATCACTATTGCCCGGACGAGTCTCCCGCCAAAGTCGCCTGAAGCGCGTCGACCGTCATCGGGCGGCTGAAGTAGAAGCCCTGGATGAAGTCGCAGTCGAGGTCGAGCAGAAACTCGAGCTGCTCCTTCCTCTCGACTTCCTCCGCGACCACTTGCAGTCCGAGGTCGTGTGCGAGTCCGACGATGTGCCGGACGAGCGCGGCGAAGCGCTTGTCGTTCGGCAGCTCCTTCACGAACGCGCCGCCGATCTTCAAGCCGTCGAGCGGGAAGTGCTGCACGTGTTCGAGGGATGAATGCCCGGTCCCGAAGTCGTCGAGCCAGAGCGCGAGCCCGAGCTTCTTCAGCGCGCGCAGGACGTCCATCGTCTCCTCGGGACACTCGATCGGACTGGCCTCGGTGATCTCGAGATTCACCTTGTGCACGTTGATGCCGCACGACGTCACGAGCGACGTCAGTCGATCGAGAACATTCCCTTCCTGAAACTCGCGCGGCGAGAGATTGATGTTCAGCCGCACCTCGGGATGATCGTGCTGCCAGCGCACGGCGTCGGAGTACGCGCGGCGCACGAGCAGGTGGTCGAGCGTGAACAACTCCTGGCTGCTGCTCTCCTCGGCCGCCTCGGTGATGATCGACGCGTCGCGGATCTCGCCGGACTCGCGGCGTTGCCGCAGCAACGCTTCGACCGCGCGGATCGCGCCGCTGCGCGCGTCGTGAATCGGCTGGTAGACGAGCAGCAGTTGCTCGTGATCATCGAGCGCGCGGTCGAGGGCTTCCTGCGCAACGGGATCCGGCAATCACCACCGCTTCAGAAGCTGCAGGGTCGCGAGCACGCCGCCGACGATCGCCAGCATGACCAGCAGCCAGTTGCGACGCAGGACAGAGCCGATCGATGCCGCTTCCTTCTTCTGCTTCTCGATGAGCTCCATGCGGATCGCCTCGCGATGGCGGATCGTCTCGCGCACGTTGTTCTCGAACTCGCGCAGCGTGCGCGGGCTCTCGGGCGCGACGGCGATGCCGCGCTGCGTGTCCATCAGCACCGCCTCGGACACGAGCGGCTTGACCATGCGCTCGTTGCCTTCGTCGACGACCGAGTACGCGCCCTGTTCGAAGTAGAGCACCGTCGGACCGGAGTTCGTGTTGCGGACGAAGACCACGTGATCGTCGCCTTCGTGGAAGCGCGGGATGCCCACCGCGTCCTGCGCGATGTTGCCGACCGTGCCGCCCGGAGTCACGACCGTCACTTCCTGCGCCGGCATGCCCTTGAGCATCTTCTCGACGCGGAACGTCGTGTACGTGAGGATGAGCTTGTGACTCGCGTCCCACTGCGAACGCTGATTGACGACGCGGCCGACGACGATCGACGCGGCGTTCTCCACCTTGTCGTCGAAGTTCATGGCGCGCGCGATCGTCGCGTGCGCGGTCACGGGAGCGAGGGTGAGTGCGCCTGCGAGCGCGAGAGAGAGCCGGAACGGGGTCGGGGTCATCCTGCTGCTTCCAAAGCAATCGGGCTGCCATTTCATAGAATGGCGCGTATGCGTAAAGCTCTCCTCGTTCTCTGCGTTTTTGCTCTCTCGACGCAAGCGGCCCCGACCGAAGCGACGAAGTTGCACAAGCTCTTGCACACGCTATTTGATGACGAGTGGGAGTGGCAGCTTCGCGACAATCCCGAGAACGCGACGCAGTTCGGCGACAAGCGCTACGACGACAAGCTCACCGATCGCTCCGCCGCCGCGTACGAGCAGCGACGCGCGCACAACCGCGAGACGCTCGCGCGCATCGAGTCGATTGATCGCGCGAAACTCGATGCCGCCGACAAGCTGAACTACGACCTGTTTCTCCTGCAAACGAAGATCGCGGTCGAAGGCGACCGCTATCCGTACGAGCTCGTCCCCATCAATCAAATGGGCGGCCCCTACAGCCTCCTCGGCGATCTCGCGCAGCAGATTCCGCGCGACACGGTGAAGGATCACGAGCACTTCCTCACGCGCATGCGCGCGTACCCGCGCGTGGTCGACGAGACGATCGCGCTGCTGAAGCGCGGCGCGGAGCAGGGACTCACGCCGCCGCGCGTCATCCTGCGCGACGTCGCGGAGCTGATCTCGAATCTCATCGTCGACGATCCGGCGAAGAATCCCGTGTACGAGCTCGCGTTCACGAACTTCCGCTCGTCGATTCCTGCCGCAGAACAGACGCGCCTGCAGAACGAGGCGAAGGACATGTTGACGCGCATCGTCATGCCCGCGCAGCGCAGGCTGCTCGACTACTGGACGAGCGAGTACATGCCGAAGACGCGCGAGGCGATCGGCTGGACGAGCGTGCCGCAGGGGAAGGAGTGGTACGCGTATCAGATCCGCGTGCAGACGACGACGGACAAAACGCCGGACGAAATTCACGCGCTCGGCCTGTCCGAAGTGAAACGGATTCGCGGGGAGATGGAGAAGATCAAGGCGCAGACCGGATTCACCGGCACGCTCGAAGAGTTCTTCACCTTCCTGCGCAGCGATCCGCGCTTCTACTTCACGTCGGGCGACGCGCTCCTGCTCGCGTATCGCGACATCACGAAGCGCGTCGATCCGGAGCTGACGAAGCTGTTCGGACGCTTGCCGCGTTTGCCGTACGGCGTGATTCCCGTGCCGGCGTACGCGGAGAAGACGCAGACCACCGCGTACTACTACGCCGGCTCGCCGCAGGCGCATCGTCCGGGTTACTACTACGTCAACCTGTACGACTTGAAGTCGCGGCCGAAGTGGGAGATGGAGGCGCTCTCGCTGCACGAGTCCGTTCCGGGACATCACCTGCAGATCGCGCTCGCGCAGGAGCTGGAGAACGTGCCGCTGTTCCGCCGCTACGGCGGCTTCACAGCGTACGTTGAAGGTTGGGGCTTGTACGCAGAGTCGCTCGGACCCGAGCTCGGGATGTACACCGATCCGTACTCGCGCTTCGGCCAGCTCACGTATCAGATGTGGCGCGCGGTGCGCCTCGTCGTCGACACGGGCATGCACGCGAAGGGTTGGACGCGACAGCAGGCGATCGACTTCTTCGTCGCGAACTCGAGCAAGCCGCTGCACGACATCGAAGTCGAGATCGATCGCTATCTCGCGTGGCCGGGGCAGGCGCTCGCGTACAAGATCGGCGAGTTGAAGATCAAGGAGCTGCGCGCGAATGCGGAGCGCGAGCTCGGCGACAAGTTCGACGTCCGCGCCTTCCACGACGAGCTCCTCGGCGCGGGACCACTGCCGCTGTCGCTGCTCGAGACGCGCATGAACGCGTGGGTGAACGCGCATTGCGAGAAAGGCGCGAAGGCGGTGATCAAGTTGACGCGGTGACGCGCTGCAGGAAGCGCTTCACCGCCTCGGCCTCTTCCATCGCCACCTGATGTCCCATCGGAAACTCGTGGTACTCGACGTCGAGTCCCGCGTCTTCGAGCACGCGTCGTGCGCGGCGCGCGTAGTTCACGGGCACGACCTCATCGAGCGAGCCGTGCGCGATGAGCACCGGCAGTCCGCGATGCCGCGCGAGATCGGGCAGCTCGACTTCGTACAAGCCGCCGCTCATTGCGATGATGCCGGCGAGCTTCTTCTCCGTGCGCAGGCCGACGTCGAGCGACATCATCGCGCCCTGCGAGAATCCCGCGATCACGAGCGACGTCGTCGAATAGCGCGCGGTGATCTCGTCGAGAAACTCGAGCAGGATCGCGCGCGATTCGCTCACCGACTCCTGCGATGGCGGCCATCCCTCGAACCATGTCCAGCCGAACGACTGTCCCGGATACGGCTCGAACGGCTTCGGCGCGTTCGGAAACACGAACCGAATCCGGCCCTCGGGATCGAACAGCGGGGCGAGGTCGGCGAGGTCATGCATGTCCGCGCCGCGGCCGTGCATCGTCACCACCATCGGCCGTTCGCTCGCATCATCCGCGCTGACGAGGTACCGGAGAGTCATGGGCGCGCGATTGTATAATCGACCTCTTTCAACTGCCGAGGTGGCAACGTGCACATTAATGACCTGCTGAAGATTGCCGCGGAACGACGCGCCTCCGACCTGCACATCAAAGTCGGATCGCATCCCGTCATTCGCGTGGACGGCGAGCTCGTTCCGCTCGTGGAGCTGAAGCGCCTGATGCAGGAAGACACGATCGCGATGGCCTTCTCGATCATGTCCTCGCGCCAGAAAGAGAAGTTCAAGAACAACTACGAGATCGACATCGCGTACTCGGTGCCGGGACTGGGACGCTTCCGCTGCAACATCTTCCAGCAGCGCGGCACCGTGGGCATGGTCCTGCGCGTCATCCCGGTCAAGATCCTCTCTATCCGCGAGCTCATGCTGCCGACGGTCCTCGAGAAAATCGCCGAAGAGCGGCGCGGACTCATTCTCTGCACCGGTACCACCGGCTCCGGCAAGTCGACGACGCTCGCGGCGATGATCGACTACATCAACGCGCATCGCACCGAGCACATCATGACGGTCGAGGATCCGATCGAGTTCCTCCATCGCGACAAGAAGTCGATCGTCAATCAGCGCGAAGTCGAAGTCGACACGAAGTCATTCTCGCAGGCGCTGCGCAGCGCGCTGCGTCAGGATCCCGACGTCATCCTCGTCGGCGAAATGCGCGACTACGAGACGATCGAGACCGCGCTCACCGCGGCGGAGACCGGACACCTCGTGCTCTCGACGCTGCACACGATGGACGCGACGGAGACCGTCAACCGCATCATCTCCGTCTTCCCGCCGCACCAGCAGAAGCAGATTCGTTTGCAGCTCGCGGCCGTGCTCAAGGCCGTCGTCTCGCTGCGACTCCTTCCGCGCGCGGACGGACTCGGACGCGTGCCGGCGGCCGAGGTGTTGATCTCGACCGCATACATCCGGGATTGCATCGAGAACAAAGAGAAGACGAAGCTCATCAAGGACGCGATCTCGCAGGGCACGTCGCAGTACGGCATGCAGACGTTCGATCAGTCGCTCTACACGCTGTACAAGAACGGCCTGATCACGCTGGACGAGGCGCTGCGCCGCGCGTCGAATCCGGACGAGTTCCGCCTCAAGCTCTCCGGCATCCAGTCGACGTCCGACATGGCCAAGGACGAGATGGACGCGAAGCTCACGGTCTCGGGTGCGACGCCGGAAGATCCCTTCGGCGACGACTCGCCGTTCGACTTCGGCAACTCGCTGTGATGCGCAACGCGATTCTCGTCCTGCTGCTCGCCGTTCCGGCGTTCGCGAAGGGCGTCGTCAAGCAGTTGACGATCGAGGACACGTACTACAAGCGCACGCGCAACGTGTGGGTGTACACGCCGGAGCAGACGGCGAAGTCGTATCCGCTGATCGTGCTCTTTGACGGCGACTCGTACATCAAGGACATCCCCGCGCCGGACACGCTGGATGAGCTGATCGCGGCGAAGAAGATCCCGCCGATGATGGCCATCATGGTCGACAACACCGCCGACCGCCTCGGCGACCTCGCCAATCATCAGAAGTTCGCCGACTTCATCGCGCTGCAGCTCATTCCGTGGGCGCGCGCGAAGTGGCCGGCGGTCGCGAAGGACGCCAGCGGGATCGCGACGGGTGGCGCGAGCGCGGGCGGACTCGCGGCGGCGTACGTCGCGTATCGGCATCCCGAGGTGGTGGGGAACGTGTTGTCGCAGAGCGGAGCGTACTGGCGCGGCAACGAGGGCGGGAGCAGTCCGACCGAATGGCTCACCGAACAGTTCCGCGCGTCGAAGAAGCTGCCGATCAAGTTCTACATGGAAGTCGGTGCGCTGGAGACGCAGAAGACCGCGGGCGGTCCGATCTTCATCGAGGCCACGCGCCGCCTGCGCGACGTGCTGCGCGAGAAGGGCTACGCGATCCAGTACCTCGAGGCGCCGAACTCCCATCACGAAGAGACGCACTGGCGCGCGCAGTTCGGACCGGGAGTCGTCGGACTCTTCGGCAAGTGATCGTTTACGGCAGCGCGAACACCACCAGCGCCGTTCCGCGCGGCGCGCCGTACATCTCCGGCGCATAGCCATCCACCCAACCGCCCCAGCCTGTCGGCACCGCGATGTACTGCTTGCCGTTCACGCTGTACGTCACGGGATTGCTGTGGATGCCGCTGCCGGTCTGGAAGCTCCACAGCAGCTCGCCGCTGCGCGCGTCGAATGCGTTGAAGCGGCCGCTCGGCTCGCCCGCGAAGACGAGGTTGCCCGCGGTCGTGAGCAGCGACGCCACCATCGGCTGCTCCGCGCGCCACGACCACACCTCGCGTCCTGTCAGCGGGTCGTACGCCTTCACGTGTCCCCATTGCTCTTTGTCGACTTTCACGTCGCCGCCCCAATACGCCATGCCTTCGCGGAACTTCTGCGGCAAGAGGCGGAACGTGCCGCACGCCTCGACGACCGGCGTGTACAGCAGATGCGTCTCGCGGTTGTACGACGCGTGCGGCCACTCCTTCGCGCCCGCGGGACCGGGACAGATCTGCGCGCCCTCCGGCGTCGGGTTGATGCGCGGCGTGACGTTGCCCGTCGTGGGATCGATGTCGCCCCACGTCGCGCGCGCGTACTTCACCGCGCGGACAAAGCGCCCGTTCGTGCGATCGAGCACGAAGAGATAGCCGTTTTTGTCAAAGTGCGCGAGGAGCTTGCGCGGACCGTCGTCGATGAGGATGTTCTCGTTCACGCCGTCGTAGTCCCACACGTCGTGCGGCGTCCATTGGTAGTGCCAGCGCAGCGAGCCGTCGTCGGGATCGATCGCGACGACCGACGACGTATACAGATTCGATCCTGGACGCACCGAGCCGTCGAAGTCGGGACCGGGATTGCTCGTGCCCCAGAACACGAGATCGAGATCGGGATCATACGTGCCGGTGATCCAACTGCTGCCGCCGCCGCGCTGCCAGTCTTCGTTGCCCCACGTGTCGCTTCCCGGCTCGCCCGGCTTCGGCACGTTGTAGCGACGCCAGCGTCGCGCGCCGCTCGCGAGATCGAACGCGTCGAGGTGGCCGCGCACGCCGTACTCGCCGCCCGAGGAGCCGACGAGGATCAGGTCTTTGACGACGAGCGGCGCGGCGGTCGCGCTCTCGCCCGCGCGCACGTCCGCGAACACCTGCTCCCACACCTTGTGTCCATTCGTCGCGTCGAGCGCGACGAGATGTCCATTCTGCGTCGCGACGTACACGCGTCCGGACGCGACCGCGACGCCGCGATTCACATTGCCGCAGCACAGCGGCGTGTCGAGCGGGATCGAGTGTTTGTATTGCCACAGCAGTGTGCCGTTCGTCGCGTCGAGCGCCCACACGTAGCCGTCCCAACCCGAGATGAACATCACGCCGTCGACGACGATCGGTGCGGCTTCGAACGAGTACGTCGCAGGATTCGCGACGAGTCCGATCACGCCGAACTGAAACTGCCACGCGGGGCGGAGGCTCTTCACGTTGCCGGTGTCGATCTGATCGAGCGAGCTGTAACGCTGACCGTCGTACGCGCCGTAGTACGTGAGCCAGTTCTGCGGCTCGCTGCGCGCGTTGCGGATGCGCTCCGGCGTCACGCTGCGCGTGACGTCTGGCGCGGTCTGCCGCGACGTTTCGTTGAGCGCGCCGAACGACGTCTGCGTCTGCGTTACCGGATGCGACGG
>DATELS010000758.1:0-2912 GCA_035276365.1 Thermoanaerobaculia bacterium | reverse complement strand
GTACGTCGCGAGCGGATCGTTCGGAACGCTGGCGACGAGACCGGTGGTGTTCGGCAGCGCGCTCGCCGGCCCGCTGATGGCGACCGACGGCGGCGTGATCGTGGTGACGGTGTGCGTCGCCGTGGCGTTGCACGTGCCGTTCGAGACGATGACGCTGTACGACACGGTCGGCGCGCTCTGCGAGACGGTGATGAGCTGCGTCGTCGCGCCGTTCGACCACTGATACGAGGTGAAGCCGGTGCCGGCGTTGAGCGTGAACGACGTGTTCGGACACGTCTGCGTCGGGCCGGTGATGCTGACGGCCGGCGGCGGAATGATCGTGACGGTCGTCGCGCCGTTCGCGACACACGAGGCGACGGTGACGCTGACGGAGATGTTGATCGTGCCGCTCGGACCCGCGGTGTACGTGATCGTGTTCGTGCCCTGGCCGTTCGTGATCGTGCCGTTCGAGACCGTCCACGCGTAGACGGCACCCGACTGTGCGGCGACGCTCGCGGTGTTGCTCGTCGAGTTGGCGCACGCGTTGGCGGACGATGTCGTGATCGTCGCCGTCGGGTTCGACGACACGTTCACCGTCTTCGACGCGCTGCCGCTGCAGCCGTTGCCGTCGACGACCGTGACGGAGTACGTGGTCGACGAGGTCGGCGAGACGGTGATGAAGCGCGTGTTCTGCCCGCCCGGCAGCCACGCGTAGGTCGCGTAGCCGGCGCCGGCGTCGAGCGTGACCGGCGTGCCGGCGCATGTGGCGCTCGGACCGCTGATCGAGACGACCGGCGGCGCGTTGATCGCAATCGTGGTGTTGACGGTGTTCGAGCAAGACGCGCCGTCGGTGACGCTCACGCCGAGGAGCACGCTGCCCGAGGCGGCGGGATCGAACGTGATCGCGCTCGTGCCTTGTCCGCTCGTGATCGTGCCGCCGCTGATCGTCCAGTTGAACGACGTCGCGGTCGGTGCGTTCACGCTCGCCGCGACGTTCGTCGCGCCGCTGCAGACCGAGGACGGCGCGGTGAGGATGGCCGGCGGCGGCGTGCACGTGGTGACGACGATCGAGTTCGAGAACTCGGACGTGCCGTCGCCCGCGTTCGTGCACGCGGAGTCGGTGAAGCTCGTCGACGTCGCGACGATGATGTCGCCCGCGGCGATGAAGCCCGGCGCGACGACGTTGAGTCCCGTGCTGAACGAGTTGCCGGTCACGCACTGGCGCGCGATGAACGTCTTGCCTTCGCCCGTGCCGTCGGACTCGTAGAACTCGGTGAGGATGCTGCCCGCGGTCGTGCCGCTGGAGTTGATGAAGTAGTTGAGCGTGATCGCGCCGCCGTTGAGCGAGGCCAGGGTGAGCGTCGGCGTGTTCTGCAGGCCGTTCGCGCCGCCGTCGGCGTCGGTGCCGTCGTTGAGCGTGCCGCCGTCACCGCCGAGGTCGATGCCCAGGCCGGTGTGATCGTGGATCGAGTTGCCGAGGATCGTGTTCTTGATCGCGGTGCCGAGGACGACGACGCCCGCGGCGCCGCCGTTGTTCGCGATCTCGTTCCCTTCGCCCGGCGCGGTGGTGCCGAGACGCGCGAGCGTCGCGCCGCTGATCGTGACGCCGGCCTGCGCGTTGCCCATCGCGGTCGTGCCGTCCGGCGCGATGCCGATCAGATTGCCAAGGATCGACGTGCCGCTGTTCGCGGCGCCGGTGAGCACGATGCCGTTCTGGTTGCCGGAGATGATGTTGCCCGTCATCAAAGTCGCCGACGCGAAGTCATCGACCGCCACGCCGGCCGCGCCGTTCTGCAGGCTGGCCGTACCGGCGGCGTTCGTGCCGATGTAGCTGTTCGTGATCGTGTTGTTGTCCGCGGAGATGCCCGCGCTGAGACCGGCGATGTGCACGCCGTAGGTCGTGTTGCCGGAGATCACGTTGATCTCGCCCGGCGTCGGACCGCCGATGAAGTTCGAGTCCGAGCTGTCGGAGATCTCGATGCCCGACGCGTTCGGCATCGCGCTCCCGCCGGTGCGATCGGTGCCGATGTAGTTGCCGATGATCGTGTTCGCGCTTCCCGTGTTGGCGATGCGGATGCCGGCCACGGTGTTCGCCGAGATCACGTTGCGCTTCGCCGCGGTGTTGCCGCCGATCTTGTTGTTGTTGCCTTCGATGCGGATGCCGGTCGGATTCGCGCCGGCGACTCCGGACGGACGCACGCCGATGTAGCAGGCCTCGACCGTGTTCAGGTTGCCGCTGATGCGGATGCCGGGGCTGGTCGACGTCGCGTTCGTGATCGCGAGTCCGGCCAGCTTCGAGTTCGTGCCGCTGAGGACGAGCGTGCCGGGGGAGGTGAAGAGCAGGTTGCCGCTGACTTCGACGATCGGTGTGCCCGCGTAGCCGGGCTGCGTCGTCGCATCGACCGTGACGTTGTTGCCGATGCTCGGGAGGAGCGAGGCCGGCGTGATGACGAACGGACCGCTGGGGATGTTGAACGCGATCGAGCACGGCGCGGTGCAGACGCCGGACTGCGCGTCGAGCAGCGCCTGGCGCAGCGAGCCGGTGCCGCTGTCGTTCGTGTTCACGACGGTGATCGTGCCGCCCGTGACTTGCGCGCTCGCGGCGACGGAGTTGTTCGACGGAATCGGATCGCCTTCCGTCGCGCTGGCGGTGCCGGTGACGCTGTGCGTGCCGGCGGTGCTCGTCGTCGTGAGATCGAGCACGACGTGCGCGTTTCCGCCACTCGCGATGCTGCCGATGTTGCACGTGACGGTGCCGGCGCTGAAGAGGCACGAGCCGGCGCTCGGGGTGGCGTTGCCGTACGACAGCGAGGCCGGGATCGGCGCGGTGAACGTCACGTTCGTCGCGGTCTGCGGACCAACGTTGTCGATCTGGAAGTCGAATTGGAAGTTCGTGGCCGGCGCGAGCGGAGTGAGCGGGCTCGTTGCGGAGA
>DATELS010000757.1:0-6961 GCA_035276365.1 Thermoanaerobaculia bacterium | reverse complement strand
GCCCTTCGCCACCGCAACTACAGACTCTTCTTCGGCGGGCAGACCGTCTCGCTCGTCGGCACGTGGGTCACGCGCATCGCCACGAGCTGGCTCGTCTACCGTCTCACCGGCTCCGAGCTCCTCCTCGGCATCACCGGCTTCGCGGGACAGATTCCGCTCCTCCTCCTCGCACCCTTCGGCGGCGTCCTCGTCGACCGGTGGAACCGCCACCGCATGCTCGTCGTGACGCAGATCCTGTCAGCGCTGCAGTCGCTCGCGCTGGCGGTGCTCGCGCTCAGCGGCAGAATCACCGTCGCGGAAGTCATCGCGCTGCAGGTCGTGCAGGGCATCATCAACGCGTTCGACACGCCCGCGCGGCAGGCTTTCGTCGTCGAGATGGTCGAAGACCGCGCCGACGTGCCGAACGCGATCGCGCTGAACTCCTCGATGTTCAACGCGTCGCGCATCGTCGGTCCGACCGTCGCCGGCATTCTCATCGCCGCGGTGGGCGAGGGCTGGTGCTTCGTCCTCGACGCGATCTCGTACGTCGCCGTGCTCATCTCCCTCGTCGCGATGCGCTTCCCGCGACGCGAGCGCGCGCGACGCGAGACGCACATGGTCGACGAGCTGCGCGCCGGCTTCCGATACGCCGCGGGATTCGCGCCCGTCTCCGCGCTGCTCGTGCAAGTCTCGCTCGTCAGCGTGATGGGCATGCCGTACGCCGTGCTGATGCCCGTCATCGCCGCGCGCGTGTTGCACGGCGGACCGCACACGCTCGGCATTCTCATGACCGCATCCGGCGCGGGCGCGCTGGTCGCGACCGCGTATCTCGCGTCGCGTCACACCGTCATCGGCCTCGGCAAAGTCATCGTCTTCGCGACGCTGATGCTCAGCGCGGGACTGATTGCCTTCTCCTTCTCGCACACGCTGCTCATCTCCGCCGCGGTGCTGCCGCTCGTCGGCGCGGGCATGATGCTGCAGGCCGCGGGCGCGAACACGATCCTGCAGACGATCGTCGACGAGAAGCTGCGCGGCCGCATCATGGCCTTCTACACGATGGCCGTTCTCGGCACGCAGCCGCTCGGCAGTCTCCTCGCCGGCGCGCTCGCCGATCGCATCGGCACCCAGCGCACGATCCTCATCGGCGCGATCGCCTGTCTCCTCGGCGGCGCGTGGTTCGCGTTTCGCCGCAAGCATCTCGCCGCGCTCGTGCGCCCGATCTACGTCGAGCGCGGCATCCTGACGTGGGACGACGGCACGCTCGAGCCGGTGGAGGCGGGACGGATTCGTTAGCGGGATAGGTAGGGAAGCGCCGAGTTCGCTACTCTCCTAATCCATGAAAACCCAAAACGCGACGCGCAACGAAATCTGGAGCCACGTCCAGCGAGGCCTCGTCTATCCCGCGCCCTTCGCCATCTACGCGCTCTTCGGCCGCAAGGCGAGCGGCGGCAACGCGCTGACGAAAGACGTGCTCACGCGACTCCTTCGCGATCTGCGCGAGGAGATCCATTCGTCGATGGGCGACGCGCACACATCCGCGATCGCCGGCGTCGGCTTCGCGTTGTGGCGCGAATGGTCTTCCGACGCGCCCGCGGGCATGCAGTTCCTGCAACCCGATGGCGCATCGTGCGCCGTCTTCGCGCGCTCGAACGGCACGCTCGTGGACTCCGGACGCGATCTGTTCTTCCACATCAAGTCCGACAAGCCGGAGCACTGCAAGGACGTGCTCGACTTCATCCGCAAGCGCCTCGAAGTCGAAGACGCGTGCGTCGATCCCGATCTCACGCTCTTCGAGTTCGCCGCGCGCAAGAAGCCCTCGCCCGGCAATCCCGGCGGCAAGATCCTCGGCTGCCGTTTCTCCGAGAACCTCAACAACGCCACCGATCCGCTCTCGCTCGAGACGCATGTCATTATCGACGACGACGCGCATCGCGGCGGCTCGTTCGTACTCACGCAGCGCTTTCACATCAACTGGTCGCACATCCTCAACATGACGCCCGACCAGATCGAAGACCTCGTCGGCCGCACGACCGACGACGTGCTCATCCCGTCATCCGACACGCGCAGTCACATCAAGTGCGCGCGCGTGCAGGACGGCGAAGGCGACACGATGCAGATCCTCCGTCTCAGTCTTCCGTTCGGCCGCTCGCGCGCGCTCGAGAACTCCGACCTCATCTCCAAAGGCGCGAGTCTGCGCGACGAGGAAGGCATCTTCTTCGCCGCGTACGCGAAGAACGTCGGCGTCTTTGAGACGATCCTCAACAGCCAGATCGGACCTGAAGACGGCTTGATGCGCGATCGCTTGCTGGCCGAGGTGAAGGCGGACGCGGGAGGATTCTTCTACGTCCCGAGTCAGGACGAGCTCGCGCTCGAGCCGGTGAAGCCGAAGAAAGACGACGTCACGCTCTTCCCAGGCGTCGACTGGTCGCTGCTCGATCGCCACTTCAATCAGCGCTCCGACAACGGCCTGATGTTCTACAACCACAAGGACTACCTCTACACGATGACGACGGCGACGGGCGACGATCGCGACCGCCTCGATCCGCCGTCGCATCGCGTGCTGCAGCTCCTCGCCAACGCGTTCTCGCGCTGGCAGGACGCGTGGTACTTCGACCGCAAGCAGCAGGAGCTCGAGCATCTCTGTGCGTACGTCGCGCGCAAGTACGGGCCGGAGAAGGCGCGCGAGGTGATGTCGCTCTCCGTCGCCGAGCGTATGGGTTGGACGGTGAAGGTCTCCCTCGGCGACGTCTTCACGAGTCACGCGTACGGCTTCCGCGGCCGCAAGCTCGACGCGAAAGGCAACTGGATCAACGGCGCGGACACGTATCGCATCCATCCGCAGGAGCTCATCGTCGGCGCGCTTCCCAACCTCGGACTCGGACAGGGTCGCTACGTCATCGACTACGCGCGCGAGGACGAGCGCGTCAGCAACTTCTTCGTCGGACTCAGTTTCGCGTCCGGCGTCGGACACACCGTTCCCGCGTTTCAGCGCGCGCTCGACAAAGGCATCGGCGGCATGCTTGCGGAGGTCGAGGCGCAACGCGATGCGGCAACGGATGCGAGCAAGCGCCAGTTCTACGCCGGCGTCGGACTTGCGCTCGAAGGCGTTCGCGACTACTCGCTCGCGTACGCGCGTCTTGCGGGAGAAATGGGACTCGAAGACATTCGCGCGCGGATGACGAAGCTCGCGACCGAGAAGCCGGAGACGATGCTCGAGGCCGCACAGCTCATCTTCACGATGCACGCGTCGCTGCATCTCATCGGCGAGCCGACCGCGATCGGCCGGCTCGATCAGATGCTCAATCCGTTTTACGAAGCCGATCGCAAAGCGGACAGGATCACCGAGGCGGAGGCGCAGGAGATCATCGACTGCTTCTGGATCAAGATCGGCGAGAAGGTGCTCATCAATCGCACGCTCGTCGAAGATCATCAGCCGTTCGGCAATCTCGCGATGGGCGGCATGAGCGGCAACTATCCGCAGGGCGGCGCGAACAATCAGTGGATTCAGCAGGTCACGGTCGGCGGAACAGTTGCCGATGACGCGAAAGGCGACGGCAAGCCCGCGTACAACGACGTCACCATCTTCTGTCTGCGCGCCGCGCGACGACTCCCGCTCAACGCGCCGTGTCTCTCTCTGCGCACGCGCGCCGACATGCCGGAGAACGTGCTGCACGAGGCATCGCTCGCGCTGCTCAGCGGCGGTGCGCATCCGATTCTGCTCAGCGACGAGAAGGTGATTCCGGGACTCGTCGCGAGCGGCGAAGGCGTCGGCGGCGATTACGTTCGCGAGAACGGCGGCGGTCTGTGGTCGAGCGCAGTGCCGCTGCGGTACGCGCGCGACTACGCATGCGACGGCTGCTACGAGCCTCAGCTCTCCGGCGTCAGTTGGTTCACCCTCGGCGGACTGACCATGCCGCAGGTGCTCGAGGCCTCGCTGAATCAAGGCAAGGCGTGGGCGTCCGCGGGTCCGATCTACTTCCGCGGACAGCGCGTCTCCTTCACGTCGCCGCCGCCGAGTGAGATTCGCGAGTTCGACGATCTCGTCAATCTCTTCTTCGAGCACATGCGCTGGATGTACGCGAAGCAGGCGGACGGCACCGTCGGAGTGTTCGCACAGATGCAGGCGGTGTGTCCGTCGCCGCTTCTCTCCGCGCTTACCGGAGGCTGTCTCGAGAAAGGACTCGACTACTACGGCGGCGGTCCGCTGTTCAACGTCATCGCGCCGGGCTTCATGGGATTGTCGACGACGATCGACTCGCTGTGGGCGATTCGCACGATGGTCTTCGATCCCGTCACCGCGGTGACGTCGCTGCCGCACCTCGTCGAGGCGCTGCTGTGCAACTGGGGCGAGAACATGCAGGAGCCGTTCGTGAGCTCGCTCGAAGGCGAGGGTCGCATCGCCGCGCGCGCGGAGCGCTATCGCAAGCTGCGCAACACGGCCATGCACGTGCCGAAGTTCGGGCGCGGCAACGCGGACGTCGATGAATTCGGCGGCAAGTTCCTGCAGCGCGTCGCGGAGACGGCGCGTCGCGTGTTCACGGAGCCCGTCCCCGCGACTGCACAAAAAATGGTCGCTCTCGCGCAGCGCCTCGGCACACCCGAGCAGCCGTTCGGCGGCTTCCAGATTCAGCCCGGCGTCGGCACGTTCGAGAACTACGTCGAGTTCGGCGCGCCCTGCGGCGCCTCCGCCGACGGCCGTCACTCGGGCGATCCTCTCGCGTCCGATCTCAGTCCGTCGCCGACGTTCGCCGATCTGCCGGTGTCCGAGCAGACGACGGGATTCCTGGAGACGCTCGCCGCGTACACCGATCAGACCGAGGGGTACTCGGATGGCGCGCCGACGGACTTTTCGATTCGCGAAGACTTCCCGGTCGACGCGCTCACGCGCGGGCTGCGCGCGTTCGCGAAAGGCGCGGGCTCGAACATCCTCACCGTCACGTGCGCGGATCCGGAGACGCTCGCCGGCGCCGCGGAAGATCCGGAAAAGTACGACGTGCTGCGCGTGCGCATGGGCGGGTGGACGGAGTTCTTCGTGGCGATGTTCCCCGCGCATCAGTCGCAGCACCAGCGGAGGCCGATGCAGTCGCCGGAGGCGTGATCGCGTTCAGCGCTCGAGCGTCGCGCCGACCTCTTTCATCGGCACGAACTCGATGCCCTGTTTCTCGAAGTACTTTCTGTAGTTGTCGTAGCGGCTGTCGAGGAAGAAGTCTTTCGCATAGCCGTCGTGAATCGGGAAGACGGTCTTCGGAGCGAGGCGCATCGCGAACTCCGCGACGGAGAGCTCCGTCGTCCATGGCGCCATCACGGGCAGCGCGAGCAGCTCGATGCCGTTGCGCGCATCGAGCGCGTGATCGAAGGAGTCGCCGGGATGCAACAGCCGCCCGTCGACGATGTACGCGACGTTCGGCGGCGCCTCGGCATTCAACAGCTCCGCGTGCTTCGCGGGCAGCGCGTCGATCGTGCAGTTGCCGATCGTGCGTTGTCCCGACTCGAACACGTCGACTTCGATGTCGCTCTTCGCGAGCAAATCGCGAATGGCTCGATTGCCGAGGACGATCGCGTTCGCGTTGTTGGCGAGGATCATCTTCACCGCCTGATCGTCGACGTGATCGAGATGCGGATGCGTGATCACGATCGCGGCGACGTCGTGAAAGCTGTCCGCCTTCACCGCGCCGTCCATGAAGCTGAACTTGCCGGGGTCGAAGAGGATGCGCGTGCCGCCGCTCTCGACGAGGATGCAGGAGTGAATGAACTTTTCGATACGCATGGATGGCACTCATTCGGACTCCGTGCCGAGTCCACGGACGGTGGAGAAAACGTGCGTTTGGACGCGGGTTGTCCGAGGGACGGAATGCGCGGACGAGGTACCCGAGGTAGAGATTTCCTCGGCCGTTGACACATGGCTCGATCCTCTTCGCGGAGGTACGAGCCCATGAACCAGATTCGATTCGAAGCCGAGATCATCCCGGCGGACGCGGCGCCGCACGAGGTCGTGCGCGAGCGCGTGTATGGCAACGTGCAGGTCACAGCGACGTGGCCGGACGTGTTGACGACGCGCGAGCTTCGCGTGGCCATCGAAGTGAACGGCGACGTCGATCGCCGCGACGCGCCCGCGTACGTCGAGCTGTTTTTCCACGATGTCTTTCTGTTGCTCAACCTCGCGTCGCCGGGATCATTTGCCGGCACGATCTCGATCACCGGCGGCGAGTTTCGCGTGCGCGAGCTGACGTTCGACGCGCGCTGCTTCGCGTCCGCGCCATCGTTGCCGCTCGCGAACGTGGTCGCGCGGTACGACTCGCTGCGACTCGGCACGCGGCAGATCGCGGGGACGCCGGAGACGATTGCGCTGTTCGAGCTGCTGCATCTCGCGCGTACCGCGGAAGACGAGGAGACTTCGATCGTGCGTTTGTCGCGCGCGGCCGAGGCGCTCCTCGGTCGACCGGAATCGCTGCGGCGACTGTTCGAGCTGCGCGACGAGATCGCGCGCGGCCGCACCGTCGTCTTCCATCCGATGCAGGATGATGCACTCGATCCACGCGTGGAAGACGCGACGCGCAAGTGGATCGAAGTCGCGGACGCGGCTGCCGCGGCGGTGGTCGGCGCGCTGCGCGCGCGCGTGACATAGCATGCGGTCATGCGCCTGCCCTTCGATCCGCCGATCGCGCCGATGCTCTCCGCCGCCGCTGATGCGTTGCCCGAGGGAGAGGGCTGGCAGTTCGAGCCGAAGTGGGATGGATTCCGGACCGTCGTCTTCCGCGACGGCGACGAGATCCTGCTGCAGAGTCGCGACGAGAAGCCGATGAATCGCTACTTCCCCGAGCTCGTCGCGCCGCTGGCGAAGGCGCTGCCGGAGCGCTGCGTGCTCGATGGCGAGGTCGTGATCGTCGGCGAGAACGGGGGACTCGATTTCGAGGCGCTGCTGCTGCGCATCCATCCCGCCGCATCGCGCGTGAAGTTGCTGGCGGCAGAATCGCCGGCGTCG
>DATELS010000756.1:0-3587 GCA_035276365.1 Thermoanaerobaculia bacterium | reverse complement strand
TGGACGAAGCGCCGTTTGCGAATGCCGCGAACGACATTCAACCCAATGCCGCGTTCACGAGCGGCAGCTACACGCTACGGTTCGACGAAAGCGCGACGACGCCGATCCGCCGCTTCGGCAACGATCTCGCCGTGAGCTGGCGCATCAGCGGCACGCAGGGCGGACTCGATTTCGTAGAGGCGCTCGACTTCGCGGTCGCGAAGTGGAACGCGCAGAGTTCGCTGCTCGACTTCACGCGCGGCGCGCCCGCGACCGGCGACACGCTCGCGCGCGACGGCGAGTCGCGGGTCATCGCCGGCGATCCGCACGGAGAGGTGCCGGGCTCGTGCTGCTACGGCGGCAGCATCATCGCCGCGGCGTTCGTCGAAGGTCCGGCCGATGCGACGACGCCGTTCAACGGCGAGCCGTTCTTCCGCATCACGTCCGCGGACGTGATCATCAACGACGGTGTGAGCGTCGCGAACTTCGGGCAGGGTCGCTTCAACACCACGATGGCGCACGAGCTCGGACACACCCTCGGACTCCGCCACTCCGATGAAGGTCTGCACGGCGGTCCGTGCCTCGGCGCCATCGAATGCTGCAGCGGCAGCAGTTGCTTCGCGATCATGCGCGCGGCGGTGACGACGTCGCTGCTCGCACTGCAGTCGTGGGACAAGAATGCGATCGATTGTCTGTATGACGCCGAGTGCCGGCAGACGTCGAGCTGCGTGCCGCCCGCGATCGCCACGCAGCCGCAGAACCGAACCATCACGCCGGGTGGGACGACGAGTCTGTCTGTCTCCGTTAGTGGAACTCTGCCGTTCACGTATCAGTGGTACGCGGGCTTCGCCGGAGACACATCGCAGCCGATCGGCGGCAACTCGGCGACGCTCAGCGGAGTCTCGCCGCTCGTGACGTCGCAGTACTGGGTGCGCGTCAGCGGCTCATGCGGCGCGGCGGTGAACAGCCGAACGGCGATCGTGACGGTGTGCCGTCCGCCGTCGATCAGCGTGCAGCCCGAGGAGACGAAGCAGGTGAAGGCGGGGGAGCGGGTGACGCTGTCCGTGGCCGCGTCCGGTGACGCGGCGCTGACCTACGCATGGTTCGAAGGCGAGTCCGGCGATACGTCCACTCCGCTTGCCGTCACGAGCGCGGATTTCACGTCCGCGCCGCTCACTCACGAAACGAAGTTCTGGGTGCGCGTCACGAACGGTTGCGGTTCTGTGAACAGTGCGACAACAACCGTGCGAATCGTCCCTGCAAGGCGCCGCGCGGTGCGTTGAGGCGAAACGACTGGGACCATCCGGCATCGAATATTCGTTCGTAGATCAGTCGTTTTGAAAGAAGCTGGAGGACCCACGGTGATCCATCGGAAACTCTCGATCGTCGGCATGTTGTTCTTGTTGATGAGCTGCGCGCAGTCGCAATCGGCGCCGCTCCCCGCCACACGGAAAGCACCCAAAGGAGGATCGATGACGCAGTACACCAAACCGTCGGACGACGAGCTCCGCAAGAGCCTGACGCCGCTGCAATACGACGTCACGCAGAATGACGCAACGGAGCCGCCGTTCCGGAACGAGTACTGGAACAATCACGAGGACGGCATCTACGTCGACGTCGTCAGCGGAGAGGTTTTGTTCTCGTCGCTCGACAAGTTCGAGTCCGGCACGGGCTGGCCGAGCTTCACGAAGCCGCTCGAGCCCGCGAATATCGCGGAGAAGACGGACAAGAAGTTCTTCATGACGCGAACCGAGGTCCGCTCGAAGCACGCCAACTCGCACCTGGGACACGTCTTCGATGACGGTCCGGCGCCGACGGGAATGCGCTATTGCATGAATTCCGCGTCCTTGCGGTTCATCCCGGTCGCGCAGTTGGATGCAGAGGGCTACGGGAAGTACAAGTCGCTGTTCGCAAAGTCGGCGACGAAGACGGACGCGAAAAACCTGCAGAAGGCGACGCTCGCCGGCGGCTGCTTCTGGGGCGTGGAGGAGTTGATTCGCAAGCTGCCGGGCGTGGTGGAGACGAACGTCGGCTACACGGGCGGCAACGTTCCCAATGCGACGTACGAGAATCACGAGGGACACGCGGAGGCGATCGACATTACGTTCGATCCCGCGAAGATCTCGTATGAGGAAATCCTCGAGTTCTTTTTCAAGATGCACGACCCGACGACGCTCAATCGCCAGGGCAACGACATCGGCTCGTCGTATCGCTCGGCGATTTTCTATCACAATGACGAGCAGCGGCAGATCGCGGAGCGCGTGAAGGCGAAGGTCGACAAGTCCGGCGCCTGGAAGCGCCCCGTCGTGACGGAAATCGTCCCGGCCAGGGAGTTCTGGACGGCCGAGGAGTATCACCAGGATTACCTGCAGAAGAATCCCAATGGCTACACGTGCCATTACGTGCGGCCGATCAAGTTCTGATCACACGGAGCGCCGGCGAGAACGCCGGCGCTCTATTCATTTGCCAGGGGACGCACCGTTCCGTCCGATTCGACGAAGCACTTGCGAGCCGGAGATCTGGCGAGTTGCCGCGAGCGTCGCTGGGTTCTGTCGACGCTACGATACGGGATGAACTGCACGCCGGTGTCGCTGAGCCACTCCAGCTTGTAGGCGATCCAGAAATCGGCATAACAGACCGCGTAATGCTGCTGTCGAATCGCGGCCAACGCGGGCCGCGGGTCGACGCCCGGCCATTGATAGTGGCTCTCGCGATGTCCCTGGCTGATTTCGACGACGTCCGTATGTCGCGACGCGAACAGGTGTGCCGTCACGACGCAAAATGCGAGCGCTGCGACGCCTCGAGCCGACACGCTGTGTTTCATGACGAGTAGCCCGATTCCACGGCCGGCGAGGGCGTAAGCGACTGGCAGCGCCAGCATCAGGTAACGCATCGCGCCACTGTGCGCGTCGGGAGACAATAGCCAGAACGCTCCCGCGGTCATCGCAAGACCGATCAACATCGCCGCGGTGCGATTCGGAACCGCTGCAATGGAGCCGGCCGTGATCAGCGCCACGAGCACCACTGCACAGAGAACTTCGAACGGCCCGTCCGTGCCGAGGAACGTCCACACGTCGGTGCGCATGAAGTCGCGAGCCTGATCGATGACACGGAACAGCGACCAGCGTGCCGTAATCGGATTGTAGAGGCGCTGATCGATTTGTGCGCGCCCGATGAAGAGTGGAATCAGTCCGACCAGTATTCCGGCGGCGCCGGCCGCCATCGCGGGCGCAATGCGTCGCCAGCCGCGCCATAAACGGTCATACGCGACGATCGTGATGATCGCGGGCAGGACGGCGAACATGGTTCCGCGATGTGCCCACCAACCGAGGCCGGTGAGCGCGCCGAGAATGAACCATTGCCGGTATGTAGTGAATGAGCGGTCGGCGTAATGGAGAATCACGGCGCCGAGGAAGAACATCTGCTCGGCGCTCAATGGTGCGTACGTCATCTCGAAAAACCATCGCGGGCCGGCGATACACCAAATCACGGCGATGGTCGCGGGAACAGCGCCCCATGCGCGGTAAATCAGCCGTCCGAACAGCGCGAGCGCGATGCAGACCTGCATCGCCGCACCGATGCGCAATGCCAGGGCGTTGACGCCGCCT
>DATELS010000755.1:0-2516 GCA_035276365.1 Thermoanaerobaculia bacterium | reverse complement strand
ATGATGCGCGTCTTCATCGAGACCTCGGACTCCTCGACGGCGTTCAACTTCTGGGCACGCGTGAAGACACCTGGAACGCGCCCGCGATCACCGTCATCGGCATCGACGCGCCGCGCGTCGACGAGTCGTTCAACCAGATCGTGCCTTCCGCCCGCGCGCGGCTCTCCGTGCGCACGGTCGAAGCGGGAACAGCCGAGGAGATCGTCGCCAGGATTCAGTCGACGCCGCACGCGCACGTCACCGCGAAGATCGTGAAGACCGTCCACTCCTGGCGCACCGACGCCACCGGCAAAGCCTTCGACGCCGCGCGGCGCGCGCTCACGCGCGGCTACGGACGCGATGTTCAGATGATCGGCACCGGCGGCTCCATCGGCTTCGTCGGCATGTTCGAGGCCGCGTTTCCGGGCACGCCGCTCCTGCTCATGGGCGTCGAAGACCCGCCGTGCAACGCGCACTCGGAGAACGAGAGCCTCGACCTGAACGACTTCGCGAGTTGCGCGCGCTCGGCGATCTTCTTCTACGACGAACTCTGTCGATGACGCGCCTCCTCCTCTACTTCCTCCGCCTCGGCACTCTCGGCTTCGGCGGACCGATCGCGCTCGCCGGCGCGATGCAGCGCGACCTCGTCGAAGAGCGCGCGTGGTTCACGCGCGAGGACTACCTGCGCGGACTCGCGCTCGCGCAGCTCGCACCCGGTCCGCTCGCCGCACAACTCGCCATGTACCTCGGCTGGCTTCGCGGCGGCGCGATCGGCGCGGCGCTGGTGGGCATCGCGTTCGTGTTGCCGTCGCTGATCATGGTCCTCCTGCTCGCCGTCTTCTACGACCGCGCGTCCGCGTTTCTCGGCGCCGCGTTCTACGGCATCGGCGCGGCAGTCATCGCCGTCATCGCGCGCAGCGCATGGAAGCTCGTGCGATTGACGCTCGCGCGCGATCCATTGCTGTGGGCGATCTTCCTCGTGAACGCGTTCGTCACCGCATTCACCGAGCGCGAAGTCCTCACCGTCATCGTCGCGTCGGGCGTCGTGGCGATGCTCGCGCGCATGCGCACCACGCCCGCGCTCGCCGTGCCGCTCTTCGAGATCGCGTGGTTCTTCGCGAAAGCCGGCACGTTCGTCTTCGGCAGCGGACTGGCCATCGTCCCGTTTCTCTACGGCGGCGTCGTGCACGACATGCGCTGGCTCACCGAGCGTCAGTTCCTCGACGCCGTCGCGATCGCGATGATCACGCCGGGGCCGGTCGTTATCACCGTCGCGTTCATCGGGTACCTCGCCGCGGGCTTGCCCGGCGCGCTCGCCGCGGCCGCGGGCGTGTTTCTGCCGTGCTACTTCTTCGTCATCGGACCCGCGCCGTTCTATGAGCGCATCGCGCGGAACAAGCGCGTGATCGCATTCGTCGACGGCATCACCGCCGCGGCGACGGGCGCGATCGCAGGCGCCGCATTCGTGCTCGCGCGGCGCTCGCTCATCGACGTGCCGACGCTCGTCATCTGCGCGGCGGCGCTCGTCGTGCTCGTGTACGTGAAGAAGATTCCGGAGCCGGCCGTGATCGTCACGGCCGGCGTGGCCGGAGTCCTCATGCGAGCTCTTTGAGCGCCTTCTCCATGCGGCGGATGCCTTCCGCCGCCTCTTCCATCGAGAGATTGAGCGGCGGACGGAAACGCGCGGAGCGATGTCCGGAGGCGAGCACCATCACGTCATGCGCCATGAACGCGTTCAGCGCGGCGTCGCGGACGTCGCCGCTCGGCAGATCGAACGCGGCCATCAGTCCCTTGCCGCGCACGTTCGACACGAGCTGCGGGAACTCGGCCGCGAAGCGATCGAGCTCTCCGATGAAGTAGGCGCCGACGCGCGCCGCGTTGTCGACGAGATTCTCCTCGTCGATGATCTCGAAGTAGCGCTGCGAGCGGACCATGTCCGTCAGGTTGCCGCCCCACGTCGAGTTGATGCGCGACGACACGGTGAAGACGTTCTCCGCGATGTCGAAGATGCGGTCGTTCGACGCGAAGCCGCACACCTGCGTCTTCTTGCCGAAGCAGATCATGTCCGGCTCGACGCCGTAGTGCTGGAACGCCCACATCTTTCCGGTGATGCCGACGCCGGCCTGCACTTCGTCGAAGATGAGGACCATCTCGTTCTCGTCGCAGAGCTGGCGGATCGCGCGGAAGAACTCAGGACGGAAGTGGTTGTCGCCGCCTTCGCCCTGGATCGGCTCCATGATGAATGCCGCGATGTCGTCCTTGCGCTCGGCGAGGAACTGCTTCGCCTGCGCGAGCGCCGCGTTCTCGCGCTGCTCCGCGTCGGCGAGCGACTCCGGGGTCAGCGGGAACGTGAGCTTCGGATTGTCGATGCGCGGCCAGTCGAACTTCGGGAAGTACTGCGTCTTGCGCGGGTCGGCGGTGTTCGTCAGCGACAGCGTGTAGCCGCTGCGGCCGTGGAAGCACTCGCGCAGATGCATGATCTGGGTGCCTTTCTCGCCGGCCACGCCGTTCTTCATGTTCTTGCGGATCTTCCAGTC
>DATELS010000754.1:0-6870 GCA_035276365.1 Thermoanaerobaculia bacterium | reverse complement strand
GTCCTCGAGCGCGTGCAGGTCTCCGGCCTCACCGCCACCGAGATCGAATCTCGACTCAAGTCGCTGCTCGAGGCGAAGTACCTCGCCAAGGCCACGGTCTCGGTGCAGGTGCTCGAGTACGCAAGCAAGCCGATCTCCGTCATCGGCGCGGTCGTGCATCCGGGACGCATCAGCGCCACCGGCTCGACGACGCTCATCCAGGCGATCACGCAGGCGGGCGGACTCACCTCCGGCCACGGCCGCGAGCTCTACGTTCTCCGCACCGGCCGCAACGGTCTGACCGAGCAGGTGTCGGTCGACATCGACCAGCTCATGGTCGATGGCAATCCCGACCTCAACATCCCGCTCGCGCCGAACGATCTCATCAACGTCCCCGCCGACACACCCATCACGATCTACATCATGGGTGAAGTCATGCGCCCCGGAAAGGCGCAGTTCCGCAGCTCGCAGACGCCGACGCTGCTGCAGGCGATCGCCGATGCCGGCGGCCCGACGGACCGCGCGTCGAAGAGCGCGATCATCAAGCGGATCGAAAACGGCAAGCAGGTGTCGCTGAAGGTGAACTACAAGGACATCATCCGCGGCCGCAAGCAGGACGTGGTTCTGAAGGATAACGATACCGTTTGGGTCGACCAATCCGTATTCTGATCGGGTACGGAGTCGACTATGGACCTCAATTCGTCGCCTCAGGGCCAGCAGGACGTTCATCTCTCGCAGTACTGGAACGTCATCCGGAAGCGGTGGAAGGTCGCCGCGGCCATCCTGCTCGTGGTGATGACGGGGACGTTTCTCGCGAGCTACTTCTCCAAGCCGCTCTATCGCTCGCAGATTCAGTTGCAGATCGATCCGGAGTCGAGCGCGATCACCGTCGAGAGCATCTTCGGCATCGCCGCCTCGGACCAGGAGTTCCTGCAGACGCAGTACGTGCTCCTGAAGAGCCGCGGACTCGCGTACCGCGTCGTCGACGATCACAAGCTCTATAACGATCCCGAGGTGTATCCGGCCGGGGTGGCGGGGAAAACGGCGGAGGAGCTCGAGCGCATCAAGCGCGGCATCGCCGACGGCCTCCTCGGCGGCATCGACGTGCAACCCGTGCGCGGCACCTCGCTCGTCGAGATCTCGTACGTCGGCTCGTCGCCGAAAGTCGCGCAGAAGATCGCCGACGCGTGGGGCGACTCGTACATCCGCATGAACATCTCGAAGAAGCTCGAGAGCATGGAGCAGGCGAACGAGTTTCTGATGCGGCAGATCTCGACGGTCAAAGCGGACCTCGAGCTGAGCCGCCACCAGTTGCAGGACTACAGCGCGGCGCACGGCATCGTCGCCGTGAACGAGAGCGGCACCGGCTCGGTGACGCTGAACAAAGTCATGCAGCTCAGCACGGACGCGACGTCCGCGCAGCGGCTCGTGTACGAGAAGCAGGCCGCGTACAACTCGCTGCAGCGAACCTCGCCCGACGCCGTCGTCGCGGGCGACTCGCTCGTCACGCGGTTGTCCGAAGAAGTGTCGCGGCTGCAGAGGGAGTACAGCGAGAAGCAGGCGCAGTTCCGCGAGGCGCATCCGGTGATGCGCCAGCTCGCGGAACAGATCGACAAGGCGAAGAACGCGAAGGCGACCGCGGTGCAGCAGGCGTATGCGAAGGCGCTCGAGAACGCGCGCGCCGATCTCGCCGCAGCGCAGTCGCAGGAAGCCTCGGTGCGCACCGCGTATCAGCAGGCCACGCAGGAGGCGCGGCGCAGCGACGTCGACGCGGCGCAGTACATCGACCTGCGCATGGCCGTCGACACCAAGCAGAACCAGCTCGCGTCGCTGCAGAAGCAGCTCACCGAAGCGGAGATGGCGAGCAGCGCGCGCGGCATGACGACGTCGAACATCCACCTCATCGATCCGGCGCAGCTCCCGGGCGGGCGCTTCAATCTGTCGATGAAGAAGAACCTCCAGAACGCGTTCCCGCTCGGCATCATCCTCGGCCTCGCGGCGATCTTCTTCCTCGAGTACATGGACCGCTCCGTGAAGACGCCGGAGGATCTCGAGCGGCTGACGCACTTCGCGTCGCTGGGCGTGATTCCCGCGGCCGGCTCGATCTCGAAGCAGGGCGGCTACGGCTACGCGTACGGGCGCTCGCCGGCGCGCCTGCGCGCGGTGGAGACGCCGGATGAGAAGCAGGCGGGCGTCGAGCTGATCCCGCACACGGATGCGCGCTCGCCGGTGTCGGAGGCGTATCGCGCGTTCCGCACGTCGCTTCTCCTCGCGTCGGCGAGCTCGCCGAAAGTCATCGCCATCACGTCGTCGTTCGCGCGCGAGGGGAAGACGACGACGTCGGTGAATCTCGCCACCGTGCTCGCCCAGATGGGCAAGCCGGTGCTGCTCGTCGACGCCGATCTACGCCGCCCGCGCCTGCAGAAGGTCTTTCAGGGCAAGATGAACCTCGGCCTCGTGAATTACCTCGTCGCGAACATTCCGCTCGAGGACATCATCCAGCCGACGGAAGTGCCGAACCTCTCGATCGTGCTCTCGGGACCGATCCCGCCGAATCCATCGGAGCTGCTCGCGAGCGATCGCATGAAGCATCTGATGGAGGAAGTGCGCGGCAAGTTCGCGTACGTGATCTTCGACTCGCCTCCCGTGCTCGCCGTGACGGACGCGGTGGTTCTCGGCGCGAACGCGGATGGCGTCGTGCTGTGCGTGCACGGCGGCCACACGCCGCGCGAGCTCGTGCAGCGCTCGGCCGAGCGACTGCGCCAGTCGAACATCCCCGTCCTCGGCGCCATCCTCAACAATCTGGACCTCCACCAGTACGGCTACACGTACCGGAAGAATTACTACGACTACTACGAGTCGAACGAAGACGAGCAGAGGTCGCGTAAGACGAGTTGATCGACCTCCACCACCACTGCCTCCCTGGCGTCGACGACGGACCGCGCGAGTGGGACGAGGCGGTTGCGATGTTTACGATGGCGGAGGAGGAAGGGATCGAGGCCATCGTCGCGACGCCGCATGTGTTGCGCGGGCGTTGGCCGTCGAGGTCGCCCGTCGAGCTCGAAGAGCGTGCAGCCATGTTGCGCGAGAAGACGAACAACACGCCACGACTTCATCTCGGCTCCGAGTACTTCTTTGGACACGACATGGCGGACGTGCTTGCGGCGGGCAACGTCATCGTGCCGCTGGCGGGCAGCCGGTACGTGTTGCTCGAGCTCGCGTCCAACAGCGTCCCGCCGATGTTCGAGCAGCCGCTCTATCGCGCGCAACTCGATGGATGGATTCCCGTGATCGCGCATCCCGAACGCAACCTCGTCTTTCAGGCGAAGCCCGAATTGCTGGCGATGCTCATCGAGCGCGGGGCGCGTACGCAGATCACCGCCTCCAGTCTCCTCGGCACCTTCGGACGTGAGGCGCGCGTCGCGGCGGAGGCGTTCCTCCGACGCGGACTCGTACACTTCGTCGCGACGGATGCGCACAACACGGAGAAGCGTCCGCCGCGCGTGCGCGAGGCGATCGCGGCATTGCGCGACCTCGTCGGCGAACAAGTCGCGGACGCGCTCACGCAGCACAATCCTGCGGCCGTGCTGGAGAACCGGGCGCTGCCGTTCGTCCCCGAACCGAGTGAGAAACCTCGCGCAGACGGATTATTCACGCGCCTGCGGTCGTTTTTTGCACAACGATAGCCGTACAATTCAGACTGCCATGAACATCCGCCGCACTCTCGCCGCCGCTGCCGTGCTCTTCGCCTTCGGGCTGAGCGCGCAGACGAAGAACTCGATCGAGTACATGCCCGTGGGCTGCATCCGCGCGGGCGAGCTGCCGCTTCTGCAGCTCAAGGTCGAGGGCAAAGGTGAGGTTCGCGCGTACTTCCGCAAGATCAACACGAGCGACTGGTGCTCGGTCGAAGGCACGAACCTCGGGCCGCTCTCGCGCATCGTGCTGCCGAAGTTCGACGCCGGCGACGAGATCGAATACTTCTTCGTCCTCATCGAAGGCCGCCGCGTGCTCGCGCGCAGCCCGCGCATCTTCCGCGCGCGCGTCACCACCGACTGCGATCTGCCGTGGGCGCGCCACAACTACCAGCTCGCGCTGAGCTGCGGCAACGACGAGAACGGCATCCCGTCCTCGATGGGCGCCGGCTACTCGGTGAGCTCGCGCCGCGACTGCGTGGCGTCGCCGGACAGCCCGGACGACATCCCGTGCACGTCGGCCGACGAGTTCCAGTCGCAGCAGTGATCGCGCGCGCTTAGTGCGCCTTCGCCTTCTTCACTTCTTCCGTCAGCACCGGCAGGATCTGAAACAGATCGCCGACCACGCCCAGGTCCGCGACGCGGAAGATCGGCGCCTCGGGATCCTTGTTGATCGCCACGATGTGCTTCGACGACGACATGCCCGCGAGATGCTGGATCGCGCCCGATACGCCCGCCGCGATGTACAGATTCGGGCTCACGACGCGTCCCGTCTGTCCCACCTGATGCTGGTGATCGATCCAGCCCGCGTCCACCGTCGCGCGTGACGCGCCGACCGCGCCGCCGATCGCGTGCGCGAGATCGCGGATCACCGAGAAGTTCGTCGCTTCCTTGAGTCCGCGTCCACCCGACACGATGATGTCCGCCTCGGCGATCGACATCTCGCCGGCCTCCGGCACCTTCGTCTCCAGCACCTTCGCCTTCGCACTCGCGTCGAACGAAACGTTCGCGACTTCCGCCGCGCCGCCGCCCGCTTCTTCCGCGGGGAACGCGTTCGGGCGCGTCGTCGCGATCGCGGGCGTGCCCGTGACCTCGACCGTCGCGAATGCCTTGCCCGAGTACACCGGCCGGCGCGCGCGCAACTTGCCGTCCGTCCACTCGAGGCGATCGACGTCCGACGCCACGCCGACATTCAAACGCGCGGCGAGGCGCGGCGCGAGATCGCGTCCGTTCGACGTACCGGCGAACAGCACGATCGACGGCTGCGCATCACTCACCGCCTGCGCGAGCGCGGTCGTGTACGTTTCCGTGTTGTAGTCGCCGGCGCTCGCGACGTACACCTTCTTCGCGCCGTAGCGGCCTGCTTCTTCCGCGGCCGCGGCATCCGTTGCGAACGCCGACAGCTCGCCGCCCGCGGACTCCGCGAGCTTGCGGCCGATCGACAGCGCCTCGCGCGACGCCTTCTTCAGCTTCCCGTCTTTGATCTCCGTGAAAACGAGCACACCAGCCATGAATGAATTCTCCGGGCGCGTCAGAGCGCCTTCGCTTCTTCGCGGATGTAGTTGAGGATTGCCTGCGCCGCGGCGTTCGCGTCCGCGCCGTCGATCTTGCGTCCTCCGCTCTTCTCCGGCGGCATCTCCAGCGACACGACGACCACGCGCTGCTTGAGGATGTCGCTCTCGTCGAGGCCGAGGTCGGCGATCGACTTCGTGTCGATGGCGACCTTCTTCGCCGCCATGATGCCCTTCAGCGACGCGTAGCGCGGCTCGTTGAGACCCTTCTGCGCGGTGATGATCGCGGGCGTCGGCGCCTCGATGATCTCCTCCGCGCCTTCGATCTCGCGATGCGCGGTGAGCTTGCCGTCGCCGAGCTCGAGGTGCGTGACGACGTTCACCTGCGGGTAGCCGAGGAGCTCGGCGAGCATCGGTCCGACGAGACCGTTGTCCGTGCCGACTCCCTGCTTGCCGAGGAAGACCACGTCGTGCGGAATCGACTTGGTCGCGGCCGCGAGCACCTTCGCGATGCCGAGCGAATCGGCGTCGCCGGACTCGCCTTTGATGTGCACAGCTTTCGTGGCACCGCGCGCGAGCGCCTCGCGCAGTGCCTGTTGCGCGCGGTCGGGACCGAACGTGATGACCGTGACGTCGCCGCCTTTCGCCTCTTTGAGGCGGATCGCCTCTTCGAGCGCGAACTCGTCATACGGCGAGACGATGAACTTCAGTCCCGCCTCGTCGACTTTGCGGCCGTCGGCGATCTTGATGCGGGACTCGGTATCGGGAACGTGTGAGATGCAAACGACGGAATTCAAGCGGAGGACCTCCGTGAGTTGGGCGGGCCATTCTAGTGAGGAGGCACGCAAATCGCAAACGCCGTTTCCCTCAGTACGGGTATCCCCAGAAGAGCGCGAACGGAGGACTTGCGATGCCGATGACGAGGCCGCACGAAGTGGATGCAAATTCGGGAAACGGGCGAAGAACGTTTCGCGCCTTCACGGACTACAAGCGCACCAAGGGGCCGAACGGAAACGGCAACGGCCACGGGCGCAATCAGCAGATGAAATCCGCGCCGCCCGAGGCGACGAACGCGGAGAACTTTTACTACCTGAAGCAGATGAGCTCGAAGACGCCGATGGTCATCGTCCTGACCGACGGCGAGGAAGTGCGCGGCTGGATCGAGTGGTACGACAAGACGTGCCTGAAGGTGAATCGCGAAGACGCGCCGAACCTCCTCATCCAGAAGCACTGCATCAAGTATTTGTTCAAGCAGGAAGAGCTCACCGCTTAGCATCAGCGGTGTGAAACCGCTCGCCATCACGATCGGCGATCCGGCGGGCATCGGTCCCGAGATCGTCGAGAAGGCGCTCGCGTCGCTCGACGTTCCGCATCGCGTCTTCGGCGAAGTTCCGCGCGACGTGCGCCACGGCGAGATTCGCGCGGAGTACGGACGCGTCGCGCTCGACGCCATCGACGCCGCGCTCGACGCGATCGCACGCGGCGAGTGCTCCGCGCTCGTCACCGCGCCCATTCACAAGCAGGCCGTCGCGCTCGCGGGCTCGCCGTTTCCGGGACACACGGAGCTCCTCGCCGATCGCGCGGGACTCGCGCGCTACGCGCACGACTACGCGATGTACTTCGACTCGCCGCAGTTGCGGACAGTCCTGCTCTCCGTGCATGTGCCGCTGCGCGAGGCGATCGAGACG
>DATELS010000753.1:0-2041 GCA_035276365.1 Thermoanaerobaculia bacterium | reverse complement strand
AGGTAGCGGCAATCGAGCCGTCGTCAGGATACGAAGCAGGTGGTACGCAGGTGCGCATCACAGGCGCCGACTTTCACAGCAGTTGCTGGCCATTCTTCGATGCGATTCCCGCGCGGGATGCGATCGTGCGGAATCGATCCGAGATCACCGCCGCCGTTCCGGCTCATGCGCCGGGCGCGGCGATCGTTCGCGTCCGCTGCACGACCGGCGAGGCATCGCTCACATCGCCGTTCACATTCAGCGACCGCCGCGATCCATCGCCACAGATCACGGGCGTTGCTCCGCAGTTCGGAACGCCGGGCGATGTGGTCACGCTCACGGGCACGAACTTCCGCGCGGACGATGTCGTCGCCTTTGATTCGTCGGCAGCTACTGCGCTCGACGTGAGCGCGACCACGCATGTCGTTCGCGTTCCCGAGCGTTCTCCCGGCATCGTCAGCGTGTCGCTGATGGACCACGACGACCACGTCACGGCGTCCGGACCGATGTTCACCATTGGCGAGGCTTCGCCGCCTCGCGTAACGGCGCTCTCGCCAACCACCGTGGCTGCAGGCGGAGAAATGGAGTTGGTCGGCAGCGGCTTCCGCTTCGGCTACACGTTCGCCATCGGAGGAAGACCCGCGCCTCTCGTGCTCTTGTCGCCGACGCGCGCGATCGTCCGCGTCGGGGGTGACGTCACGCCGGGCTCGCACGTGGTTCAAGCCATCAACTCCGCCGGCCACGTTGCGTCGCAGGGTCCTGCCGTTTCCGTCATTGCGGACGGTCTCATCGTCTCTTCCGTCGCCGGTCGATGCGCCACATCGGATGGCGGTTTGAACGTGACCATCTCCGGCGCGGGCTTCACGCGCGCGTCCGCGGTGACGTTCAACGGCGTCGCGTCGCCGGAGATCGTGTTCGTCGATGCTTCGACGATCACGGCGCGCGTACCCGCGGGCGATGTCGGTCCGGCGAAGATCGTCGTGTCGAATCCGGGCGGCGCGTGGGGAACGCTCACGAACGCCTTCCGTTACGAGTCGCCGTTCAATCCGAATGGTGGCTGCAGCGGTCGAACGCGCGGCGTTCGCCACTGAGTCTCTCACTCCCTCTCCCCGCCGATGCGGGGAGAGGGACTACCTTCCGCAGATCGACGCGTCGAACTCCGTCTGCAGGTAGCTCACCTCGCCCGACACTCCATCCACCACCGCCAGCGACAACACGTACCTTCGCGGCTGGAAGCCAAACACCAGCGACTCCTCCACTGGCGCGCCGGATGCGATCGGCTTGCGCTTCGTGCGCACGGGGCTCTCGCGGTCGCCGTCGAGCGCCATCGCGTGAACCTCGAGTTGTCCGCGCTGCAGTCCCTGCAGGTTCGGCACGAACGTCATCTTCTCCGCGGGCACGACCACCTGCACCGGCGCGACGCACTTGCCGCCCTCCGGCCACGCCGTGCCCATGAACACGCGCGCGGCGAGCGGATTCGTCTGCTCGCGCGTGTAGAGCCGCGCGCGGATCGCGCTGCCTACGACTTCATCCTGCGTGCGCAGATCGCGGCGGCGCGCGGCGAGCACGCGGAGGTCGTCGCGGCCGCGCACCTTCACCTCGATGTCCGCCGATCGCTTGTCCACCGCGCGGACGCCGAGGGAGTAGTACGTCGACACGTCGTCGGTCAGCACCGCGATCGCGTGATCGAGATCGTTCTCGTTGCCGATGAACCGCCCGCCCGTCTCGGCCGCGACCATGCGCATGCCCGCGGAGTCGTTCGCGCGGACGAACGCCGCGTTCATCGAGCCATAGCCGAGGAGAGAGCCGACGTCGAGACCTTGCTCGACGCCGCGCAGTCCCGCGGGGTCGAGCGTCGAGATCACCGTGCCCGTCGACTGCGCGTGCGACGCGGTCTCGCGGATCGCGCGCGTCACGTCGAGACGCAAATCATCGAGCTCGTTGCCGCCGGTGATGCGCTTCAGATCGAAACCTTGAATGGGATTGCGGCGGAATGCCTCGCGCGCGTACGCGAGGATCTCCGATCCCGGCTGCTGCGGCAGCGCTTCCGCGACGTAGAGCA
>DATELS010000752.1:0-2849 GCA_035276365.1 Thermoanaerobaculia bacterium | reverse complement strand
GTGGCGCGTTTGTACGTAACGGTTCAGCGCGCGGACGCGCAGGTCTCCTCGCGCACCGCGAGCGTGAAACTGTTCGAGCAGCTCTCAAAAGTGGCCAAGGACGAGTTCGAAGCGGGAACGGGCACGCGTCTCGACGTCGCGCAGGCGAACGTGCAGCTCGCTCGCGCGAAAGAGGCGCTGCTGCGCGCGCAGCATGACCGCGAGTCGGCGCGCATCGCGCTGCTCAACGCCATCGGCGCGGATCAGTCGACGGAAGTTGCACTCGCCCCGCTGACGGCGCCGTCGACGTCGCCGACGCTCGATGAGGCACTCGCGTCTGCGCGCACGCAGCGGCCGGAGTTGAAGGAAGCGGAAGCCGCGGAGAAAGCGGCGGAGCTGACGCTCGGCTCCGCGAAGGCGCGCCGCGTTCCCCGCGTCGAGCTCAGTCTCCTCGGCGACTACGCCGGCAACTCGATGGACGAGATGCACTCGTCGCGTCGCATCGCCGGCGCGATCGCGATGCCGCTCTTCCGCGGCGACATTCCGGCGAACATCGCCCGCGCGCGGCTCGAGCTCGAAGACGTGCGCACGCGCGCGTCCGCGGCGGGCCGCGACGTCGAGCAGCAGGTGCGCACGTCGATCCTCACGCTGCAGAACGCGGAGGAGCGCGTGGCCGTCGCGACGGAAACGGCCAAGGTCGCGGAAGACGCGCTCACCATCGCGCGCGAACGGCAGGCCGCGGGCTTCGGCTCGCCGGTCGAAGTCGATCGCGCGGAGGACACGTATCGCGAGGCGCAGGAAGACTTGATCGCCGCGCGCGCCGATGCCGCGCTCGCCGCGGTGCAGGTGCAGTACGCGACCGGCACGCTCTCGCCGCCGCCCGCGGCGCAGGAGACGAAGTGACAGGCAGCACTGCGGCGCGGCCGCCGGTCAACAAGTGGCTCGTCACGATCTCCGTGACGTTCGGCACGCTCATGGGCGCGATCGACGCGTCGATCGTCAACGTCGCCGTTCCCCACCTCTCCGGATCCCTCGGCGCGACGATCGAACAGATCACGTGGGTGACGACGGGCTTCGTCATGGCCACGGTGCTGGTCATGCCGCTGACCGGTTTTCTCGCGCGCATGTTCGGGCAGAAGCGCGTCTATCTCGCGTCGCTCGTGCTCTTCATCATTGGCTCCGTCTTGTGCGGCTTCGCGCGCTCGCTGCCGATGCTCGTGCTCTTCCGCGTCCTGCAGGGATTCGGCGCCGGCGCGTTGCAGCCGACCGAGCAGGCGATTCTGCGGCAGACGTTTCCGCCCGCGGAGCAGGGCATGGCGATGGCGGTCTTCGGCATGGCCGTCGTCCTCGGTCCCGCCTTCGGTCCCACCCTCGGCGGCTACATCGTCGACAACTACACGTGGCCGTGGATCTTCTTCATCAACGTGCCTGTGGGACTCGTGTCGCTGGTGATGGTCACGCGCTTCGTGCACGAGCCGGAGGACATCCGCGCCGCGAACCACGCGATGGCGGAGCGGCAGAAGAAGAACATGGACTGGCTCGGCATCGCGTTCATGTTCGGCGGACTGGCGACGCTGCAGTACGTGCTCGAAGAGGGGAACCGCAACGACTGGTTCAACTCGATGGAGATCACGATCCTCGCGTTCATCTCGATCGTCGCGCTCAGCGCGCTGATCATCCGCGAGCTTTCCGCGCCGATGCCCGCCGCGGACTTTTCACTCTTCCGCGACGTCGTGTTTCTCTCGGGCACGCTCGTCGGCGCGGTGATGTTCGCAATGCTGATGGCGGTGACGTTCCTTCTGCCGCTGTTCATGCAGCTCATGCTCGGCTTCTCGGCGACGCAGGCGGGACTGGCGATGATGCCGCGGTCGCTGACGATGATCGTCTTCATGCCGATCGTCGGGCGCATCTACAACAAGGTGTCGCCGCGGCTCGTGATCGCGTTCGGCATCATCCTCTTCGCGATCACGGCGTGGATGATGGGGCACTACACGCTGGCGACGAGCACGCGCGACGTCGTGCACGTACTGATGATTCAGGGCGTGGCGTTCAGTTGTCTCTTCATTCCGCTGACGACGCTCGCGCTCGCGAGCATTCCGCGACATCGTCTGGCCGATGCAACGGGCCTGAACTCGCTGCTCCGCCAGGTCGGCGGCTCGGTCGGCCTCGCGGTCTTCGCGACGCTGCTCTCGCGCTATACGACACGCGCGCGCGGCGCGCTGCTCGCGCAGCTCGATCCAGCGAACATGGCCGCGACGATGCGCTTCTCGATGTTGTCGAAGCTGTTCGCGTCGCGCGGACTCGATCCGTCGTCGGCGCAGCACGCGTCCGCGCGCGTGATCGACGGACTCGTGCGCCAGCAGGCGATGGTGCTCGCGTTTCAAAAGCTCTTTTATCTTTCCGGCATCTGTTTTCTATGCGTTCTTCCGCTCGTGTTCCTTCTGCGGGCTCCGGCGACGGGCGAGAAGATCGACGTTCATGTGGAGATGTAAATGGACCTGAGTGAGAAGGAACCGGTAATCGCGCCCAATCGCGCGAAGCGGCTGTACACAATCCTCGGCGCGATCGTGGTGGTGGTGATCGTCGCGTACGCGGCGTTCGCGATGGCGACGGGAGGGAAGGAGTCGACGGACGACGCGCAGGTGTCGGCGGACATCGGTCCGATCGCGTCGCGCGTGCCGGGACAGGTGACGGCGGTGCACGTCCGCGAGAACCAGGTCGTGCAGCGCGGCGCGCTGATCGCGGAGATCGATCCGCGCGACTTCGAAGTGAAGGTCGCGCAGGCGGAAGGCGAGCTGGAAACGGCGAAGGCGCAGGCCGCGGAGTCGGAGGCGAAGCTGCGCATCGCGCGCGCGACGGCTTCCGGCGGG
>DATELS010000751.1:0-2035 GCA_035276365.1 Thermoanaerobaculia bacterium | reverse complement strand
TAACGGAGCGCCGGCGTCCCGCCGGCTGATGCGGCGGCGTCCTCGCCGCCGCTGGACGCGGGCGGGCGGCGAGACGCCGCCCGATCAGCCGGCGAGGACGCCGGCGTTCCGAAGTGTTTAAGATGTCCTCATGTCAGACGAACCGAAGAAATCCGTTTCCGAGTCGCTGCGCGACTGGGGCATCGACGTCGAGAAGTTCGAGGAGCGCGCGAAAGAGTCGTTCCAGTCCGCGCGTGGCGATCTGAGCGAGATCACGGGCACGCTGCGCCAGACGCTCGTCGAGGCGAAGGACGTGCTCGTCGGACTGCAGCGCGGCGGCTCCGCTCCCGCGGCCGCGGAGCTGAAGTCCGGCTTCGAGCGCGCGTGGCAGGAGATCGAGCGCGCGTTCACGACGGCGCGTCAGCGCGCAAAGGACGGCACGAAGAATAACGAGCCGCCGGCGAGCGAAGAGCCGCCCAGCCCGTCCTGAGTCAACTGACGATCTTCTCCACCGCCGCGATGTCGAGCGGCTTGTACAACAGCCCCGACACGACGTCCTGATCGGCGACGCTCAGCTTCTGGTTCTGCACGCCCGTGATCACGAACAGGCGCGGCGAGCGCGCACCGCGGCGCGATCGCAGGTAATCGATCACGCCCCAGCCATCGACGCGCGGCATGAGCAGATCGAGAAACACCAGCGCGTACTCGTTCGTCTTGAGAAACTTCACCGCATCCGCGCCGTTCTCCGCCTCGTCCACCGCGATCTGATGTTGCGCGAGGATGTTCGCGAGCAGGAAGCGCGTCGCGGGATCGTCGTCCGCGATGAGAGCGCGCGACTTCGCGAACTTCGACGGCTCGACTTTCTTCTCCTCGCGTTTCTCTTCTTTCTTCTCTTCCTTCTTCAGCGAGATCGTCGGCACCGCGGACTGCCGCGCGCGATTGATCTCGTCGCGCAGTGAGCTCACGAGCGCCTTGCGCAGTTCGTCGCACGTCGCGAAGCGCTCGTCCGGCTGCTTCTTCATGCAGCGGCGCACGACGTCCGCGAGCGCGGGATTGATCCCCGGCGCGACGATCGCGATGTCGCGCGGCTCGCTCATCACGATCTGCAGCAGGATCTCCGTGACTGCCTCGCCCGTGAACGGCTTCTTGCCGGTCAGCGCCTCGTACAGCACGACGCCGAGCGAGAAGATGTCGGTGCGCGCGTCGACGGCGCGGCCGAGGGCTTGCTCGGGCGACATGTAGTGCGGAGTGCCGATGACCATTCCGCCCTGCGTGAGTCCCGGATCCGCCGTGCCGCCGATTTGTTTCGCGATGCCGAAGTCGAGGATCTTGACGAGCTTCGGCGACACGATGATGTTGTCCGGCTTGATGTCCCGGTGCACGATCCCCTTCGCGTGCGCCTCGGACAATCCATCGCACACGTGCACGGCCGCACGCACGGCGTCGGCGGGCGTGAGCGGACCGCGCGCGATCAGCGCCGCGAGCGGCTCACCCTCGATGAGCTCCATGGCGATGAAGAGCGTCTCGCCCTGCTGATCGATGTTGTAGATCGTGGCGATGTTCGGATGATTGAGCTGCGCGACGGTTCGTGCCTCGCGGAGGAATCGATCCTTCCACTCCGGATCCTGCGCGAGTTGCTCGGGGAGAATTTTGATGGCGACCTGCCGCAGCAGCTTCGTGTCTTCCGCGCGCCAGACGTCGCCCATGCCGCCGGCGCCGAGGCGGCTGATCAGTCGATAGATTCCGAGGTCCATGGCTCAGGAGAATCTTAATGCCTGATGCCTGCCGCTGCGGCGAATGATGCCGTCGTACGTGGCCATGACGCGCTTGAACTCCGCGGCGAGCTGGTCGATGGCCTCCGGCGCGCCGCCGAGCTGCTGCGCGCGCGCGGACTGTTCGAGCGTCGACGCGACGGTGTACATGCGCTTCGCGCCGACGCTGCCGCTCGAGCTCTTCAGCGCATGCGCCGCGAGCGCGAGCTCGTGCGCGTCGCCGCTCGCGGCCGCCGCGCGCAACGCATCGAGTCGCGACGGCACGTCCTCGCGAAACGTTTTCA
>DATELS010000750.1:0-3554 GCA_035276365.1 Thermoanaerobaculia bacterium | reverse complement strand
CTCCGTCGTCGCGTTCGTGGCGTGGGTGAGCGGGATGACGTCGGCCGCGGAGTTGCCGCGCGTCGTGCTCGCGTTCGGGCAGCTCTTGAACGTACTCGTGTTCTTCGCCGTGTATTGCGCAGCGGCGGCGCTGTTTCGCTCGCGGCGCGTGGCGCTGCTCGCGGCGACGATCGCCACGCTCGTGTCGCTCTTTCCCGCGTACTACGTTTCGTGGGGACGCTACACGCAGCTCTGCGGACTGTTGCTCCTGCCGCCGCTGGCGCGCGCGTTCTGGCGATTGGGACGCCATCCGCGCTGGCGCGAAGCGGTCGAGGTCACGGTGCTCGCCGCGGGGCTCGTGCTCATTCACATGCGCGTGGCGATCGTGTTCGGCGTGCTCGCCGCGATGTTGTTCGCGCTGTTCGCGATGCAGCGTCGCTGGCGCGGGATGGCGTGGTGCGCGGCGGCGGGAGCGGCATCACTCGTGATCGCGTCGCCGTGGCTCGTGCAGCTCGTGCGGACGCCGCAGGTGCGCGCGATTCTGGCGCCCGCGGCGAACGACCGCGCGCAGTGGGAGACGTCGAACGCGGCGCCGGACGATCTCCTGTGGGCGCCGCACAACGCTCTCCTCTACTCGCTCTCCACCGCCGGCCTCCTCGGACTCACCCCCGTGCGTTTTCCCGGCAGCACGCGCGCGATCGCCATCGCGTGGTGGGTGCTGCTCGTCATCCTCCTGCAACACAAAGCGAAGCGCAGAAGCGTGCGCCGCTACGACGGCTGGCGTCTCGCGATCATCGCCGCATGGGTCGTGATCCTGGCGCTGCTCATCAATCTCGATCGCATCGGCATGCCGCGCTTGCGCGCGCTGCCGAACAGCGCCGCGATCATCATGCTCTTCCTCCCGATCTCGCTCGCCACCGCGCATCTTGCGCGCTGGGTGCTTGATGAAGTGATGGTTGAGGTGACGCGCAAACGCGTCGTGATGACCGCGCTCACGATCGTCGTCGCGATCGTTGGTGCGTTCGCGATGCTGCACATCGTCAATCCCGTGACCGTGCTCGCCACCGCCGCCGATCGCGACGCGCTCGAGTGGATCCACGCGAACACGCCGCGCGACGCGCGCTTCGCCGTCGGCGTGCAGCCGTGGATCGGCGGCTCGTACATCGGCAACGACGGCGGCTACTGGATTCCGATCGTCGCCGAGCGCGCGTCGCTCCTGCCGCCCGGACTCTATCCGTGGGTGATGCCGCAGCCGCGCGTGAAGGCGATCACGCGGGAACTGACGTCGTGGTACGACGCGCAGCAGTCGGGCGATCCGGCGATCCTCACGCGACTGCAAAACGAAGGCGTGACGCACGTCTACTTTGGCGCGCGCAACGAGACGCCGCTGCGCGCCGTGATGGCGGCGGTGCCGGGATGGACGCGCGTCTACGCGCGCAAGGGGGCGGAGGTGTGGTCGGTCACTGCACGCCGTCGCGCAGCTCGGTGACGTGCACCGATTTGATAATGACCGGCGTAGCGTCGGTGTACGACAGCGCGCTCATGCCCACCGCCGCGCGCGCCTGATCGAGTGCGGTGCGCAGATCGGTGAGATGCGACGCGCGAATGAGCGCGCCCACCGCGACAGTCGGATCGCTCGACAGCGGCGCGAGGCTCGCCGACACGCGGAACGCGTTCACGGCATCGCGCAACTGCGTGAAGTGCAGTGCGCGCACGTACACGTCCTCGGAGAAGAGAATCGTCGTCGCGGCATCGGTCGCGCTGAATGCGCCATCCGAGGCGCGGACTTGATAGAGATAGGTCTTGCCGGCGACGACGCTCCCGTCCGAGTACGACGTCACGCCGGAGTTCGCGAGGAAGCCGAAGCCGATGCCGTCGACGCTGCGCCACACCTCGTACTGCGTCGCGCCCGCGACGGCGTTCCACGTCAAGCCGACGTGCGTCGCCGCGTCCGCCGTCGCGACCAGGCCCGTTGGCGCCGCGCGCAGCACGGTCACGCTGCCGTTGACGAGCGAGAGGTTGCCGAGGGCGATCGTCTCGTTCAACAGCATTGCGCTGGGCGCATCGAAGCGCAGCGCGATCGTCGTCCCCACGACCGCGCCGGGCTTGAACGCAACGTTCAGAGTGCCGATGACGCTGTCCGCGTTCGGCGCGAACGGAATCGAGCTGCCGAACGCGACGACGTACGCGGTCCAGCCGTCGCCGTTCATCGCGCGCTCGTACAGGGGAGTCAGCGACGCGAGGACGCCGCCGCGCGTGAACGTGATCGAGGCGACAGAATCGGTCGAGTAGAGAACTTTGAAGGCGATGTTGCGGATGGACGCGCCATTGTTGTCGCGAATGGAGACCGGAACGGAGTCGCCGCCCGACCCGATCGTGAGGACATCCTGCGCGTCGACTCGGAGTACGCCGGCAAGGAGTGCGAGGAGAAAAAGACGGCGCATCGAGTGCTGGTCTCGGCGAGCAAGCGCCATGCCGCGCTGGCAACTCCCTTGCTCGCATCACGCACACGATGCGCTACGCCGCACTCCTCCTCTTCACCTTCACCGCATCCGCCGCCACGCTTCCCGCCGGCTACTCCGAGACCGTCCTCACCGCATCGCTCTCGAATCCCACCGCCATGGCCATGGCGCCGGACGGCCGCATCTTCGTCTGCCAGCAAGGCGGCGCGCTGCGCGTCATCAAAAACAACGCACTCCTGGCGACACCTTTTGTCACTCTCACCGTCGACTCCGCCGGCGAACGCGGTCTCCTCGGCGTCGCTTTCGACCCCGACTTTCTGACCAACCACTACATCTACCTCTACTACACGACCACGACTCCCGCGGTGCACAACCGCATCAGTCGCTTCACCGCGAACGGCGACGTCGCCGCGAACGGCAGCGAAGTCGTGTTGCTCGAGCTCAACAACCTCTCGTCGGCGACGAATCACAACGGCGGCGCGCTGCACTTCGGCCTCGACGGCAAGCTGTACGCCGGTATCGGCGAGAACGCGAACGGCGCCAACGCCCAGACGCTCTCCAACCTCCTCGGCAAGATGCTGCGCATCAACAGCGACGGCACGATCCCCACCGACAACCCGTACTACAACAGCGCGACCGGCAACAATCGCGCGATCTGGGCGATCGGACTGCGCAATCCATTCACGTTCGGCGTGCATCCGAACAGCGGTCGCGTCTTCATCAACGACGTCGGACAGTCGACGTGGGAGGAGATCAACGACGGCATCGCCGGCTCGAACTACGGCTGGCCGAACACGGAAGGCGCGACCGCGAACCCCGCGTACCGCACGCCGCTCTTCTCGTACGGACACGTGAACAGCCAGTGCGCGATCGCGGGCGGCACGTTCTACGCGCCGGAGGTGCGGCAGTTCCCCGCGTCGAACGTGGAGTCGTACTACTTCGCCGATCTCTGCGCGGGCTGGATTCATCGACTGGACACGAACTTCGCGTCGAACGACTTCGCGACCGCGCTCTCCAGTCCCGTCGATCTCCTCGTCGGACACGACGGAAGCCTCTACTACCTCGCGCGCGGCACGAGCTCGGTCGCGCGCATCCGCTGGACGCAGAGTCTCG
>DATELS010000749.1:0-6147 GCA_035276365.1 Thermoanaerobaculia bacterium | reverse complement strand
TTGCGCACGTAGAACTTCCCGATCGCGTCCGGCGTCAGGCGCTCTTCCGCCTCCGCCTGCAGGAACACGCGCCACTGCCGGCCGAAGCGATTGAACTGGTTCACGAACGAGCCGCCGAGGAACGTCTGCAGCGTTTGATAGATCTCGTTGACCGGCACGCCCTGCTTCAGCGCCTTGTCGCGATCGACGTCGACGAACACCTGCGGCACCACCGCGCGGAACGTCGAGTTCACGTTCTGCAGCTCCGGACGTTTGCGCGCGGCCTCGAGAAACTTCTGCAGGTTCTCGTCGAGGAACGACACCTGTCCGCCGCTGCGGTCCTGCAGCCAGAATGAGAAGCCGCCCGCGGTGCCGAGTCCCGGAATCGGCGGCGGTTGAAACGCGAACACCGTCGCCTCGGGGATCTCTTTGCGAAAGCGCCCGTTCAGCTCCTGCACGATGTCCGCGGCCACGCGCCCTTCGCGGTCGTGCCACGGCTCGAGCTGCGAGAAGAAGAACGCGTTGTACGACGCCGACACGCCAGACAACAGACTGAAGCCGACGATCGTGTTGTAGAACTGCACGCCCTTCGTCTCCGCGAGAATCTTCTCCACCTTCTTCGCCACGTCGTCGCTGCGCTGCAGCGACGAGGCGTCGGGGAGCTGCACGTTGACGAGCATGTAGCCCTGGTCTTCCTGCGGCACGAAGCTCGACGGCAGCTTGCGTCCGATGAGCGCGGCGAACAGCGCGAACGCGACGAGGATCGCCACGCCGACGATCGACTTGCGAATGAGCAGCGAGGAGACGTCGATGTAGCCGCGCGTGAAGCGATTGAATGCGCGATTGAATCCGCCGAAGAAGCGCGCCAGCAAACCGTTCGAATGCGTGCGCGGCCGCAGGATCAGCGCGGACAGCGCGGGCGACAGCGTGAGCGCGTTGAACGCGGAGATCAGCACCGACACGGCGATCGTCACCGCGAACTGCTGATTGAGCCGGCCTTGAATGCCGCCGAGGAATGCGACTGGGAGGAAGACGGAGGAGAGGATGATCGCGATCGCGACGACCGGTCCCGACACTTCCTTCATCGCCTGAATCGTCGCGGCGCGCGGCGCCATGCCTTCTTCGATGTGATGCTCGACCGCTTCGACCACGACGATCGCGTCATCGACGACGAGTCCGATCGCGAGCACGAGTCCGAAGAGCGACAGCGTGTTGATCGAGAAACCCAGCAACGGAAAAATCGCGAAGGTGCCGATGAGCGAGACCGGCACGGCGACGATCGGGATGAGCGTCGCGCGCCAGTTCTGCAGGAAGAGAAAGACGACGAGGATGACGAGGAGCATGGCCTCGAGCAGCGTCGCCCGAATCTCGTGAATGCCCTCGGTCACCGGCCGCGTCGTGTCGAACGACACCTTGTAGTCGATGTCCTCGGGGAACCTTTTCTTCAGCTCCTCCATCGTCTTGCGCACGCCGTTCGCGACTTCGAGCGCGTTCGAGCCCGGCGCCTGAAACACGGCGACGTTCGCGGACGGATTGCCGTTGAAGCGGCCGCGCTGGCGATACGAGAGCGCGCCCATCTCGATGCGCGCGACGTCGCGGAGTCGCACCGCGGAGCCGTCGGGATTGAGGCGCACGACGATCGCGCCGAATTCGTCCGGCGTCACGAGGCGTCCCTGCGCGCGCACCGTGTACGTGAACTCCTGTCCCTGCGGCACCGGCTCCGCGCCGATCTGTCCCGCGGGATTGACCGCGTTCTGCTGCTGAATCGCGCGCTGCAGATCGCCCGCGGTGATGCCGAGCTTCGCGAGTTGATCGGGCTTGACCCAGATGCGCATCGCGTACTCGGACGTGCCGAAGTTCAGCACCTGCCCGACGCCGGGCACGCGATAGATCGCGTCGTTGACGTTGATCAGCGCATAGTTGCCGACGAACAGCGCGTCGTACGTCCTCTTCGGCGAGAAGAGGGAGATGAGCATGATCGGCGAGCCCTGCGTCTTGCGATACGTCAATCCGAACTGGCTCACCTCGGTCGGCAGACTCGGCGTCGCCTGCGTGACGCGGTTCTGCGCGTTGACCTGCGCGGTGTTGCGATCGGTGCCGACGTCGAATGTGACGCGAGTGGAGAACGTGCCATCGCCCGCGTTCACGGACTGCACGTAGAGCATGTTCTCGACGCCGTTCATCTGCTGCTCGATCGGCGTGGCGACGGACTGCTCGATCGTGAGCGCGTCCGCGCCGGGATACTGCCCCTGAATCTGAATGAGCGGCGGGACGATGTCGGGGAACTGCTCGACCGGCAATCCGAAGAGCGCGACGAGCCCGCCCATGATCGTGACGAGCGAGATGACGATCGCGACGACGGGACGGTTGATGAAGAACGCGGCCATCAGAGCGCTTCCTTCGGCGTCACGAGCTCGCCGTTTTTCACGCGCGAGAATCCTTCGACGACGACGCGCTCACCCGGCGCGAGTCCCTTCTGAATGACCCACATCGTGCCGACGCGATCGCCCGTCTCGACCGCGCGCACTTCCGCTTTGTTGTCCGCTCCGATGACCGCAACTTGATACACGCCCTGCATCTCGTTGACCGCACGTTGGGGGATGAGGATCGCGCCGCGCCGCACGTCCGTCGTCGCGCGCACTTTCGCGTACTGGCCGGGACGCAGGAGATTGCTCGGATTCGGGAAGAGTCCGATGACGGTGATCGTGCCGGTCTTCACGTCGACTTCGCGTCCGGAAAGCGCGATGCGTCCCTTGTGCGGAAACACGCTGCCGTCGGAGAGCACGAGCTCGAGCTCGGCCTTGCGCATCGCGGGATCGGTCTCGTAGCGCAGGTACTCCTGCTCGCTCATCGGAAAGACGACGCGAATGGGATCGACTTTCGAAACGGTCGTGAGCACGCTGCTCGGGCTGACGAGGTTTCCGACCTGCGCGTTCGCGATGCCGGCAATGCCGGAGATCGGCGAGGTGACGCGCGTCCACGCGAGGTTGAGTCGCGCATTGTCGACGGCCGCGCGCAACGCGCCGACGCTCGCCCGCGCGGCGCTCTGCGCGGAGCGCGCGTTATCGAGCTCCTGCTGGCTGACGGCGTGCTGCGCGGCGAGCGGCTCGTACCGCGTGACGTCGCGATCCGCCTTCGACAGATTCGCCTCGGCCTGCGCGAGATTGGCCTGCGCCTGCTGCAGGTTGGCCTGCAACTGACGCGCGTCGATCTCGAACAAGAGTTGCCCCGCGCGCACGAAGCTCCCCTCGGTGTACGTGCGCCGCAGGAGGTAGCCGTCGACCTTCGGACGGATCTCGGCATTGACGTCGCCCTGCGTCGTGCCGATCCACTCGCGCACGACGGGTTCGTCTTTCTGCACGACGGTCGTGACGACGACGCCGGGCGGCGGCGGCGCGGCGGATTTTGCCTCTTCGGCTTTCTTGCATGCGGCAACGCCGACGAGGAGCAGCACCGCGGCGAAGATCCAGAAACGCTTCATTACTTTTCTCCTCGAACTATGCCGCGGGTAAGGAAGTCGCGGACGAACTGCACGTCCTCGCGGAGAGGACGCGGGGATTTCTCCGTCATGCGCAGCATGCCGACGTCGCGGATCACGGAGGCGATGGCGACGGCGATGCGCTCCGCGGGTTCGGTGCGCAGCTCGCGCTTCTTCGCCGCGCCTTCGATCATCGTCACGAGCTGCGCGATGTGCGTGCGATAGACGGCATGCTTGCGCAGACGACGCTGGCCGAGGGGCTCGGCCATGGCGAGGTAGAGCCGGAAGAACTCCTGACGCTCTTCGAAGTACTCGAGCTGCGTTTGCACGATGCGCTCGAGGACTTCGACGAACGCGCCGCCCGCGTCGATGGCCTCGCGGATGCGCGTCTGCAACTCCGCGAAGGAGAGGGTCATCGTCTTCTCGAGGATCTCCTCGCGCGACTTGAAGTAGAGGTAGACGGTCCCCTTGGCGATGCCCGCCTCGTCAGCGATGTCCTGCACCGTGACGTTGTCGTAACCCTTGCGCGCGACGACGCGCATGGCCGCATCGCGAATGGCCTGGCAGCGGAACTGTTCGACGACTTCTTCTTTAGTCGGCATGACGAACGGGTACGGTCAACTGACCGGGCGGTCAGTTTACTCCACATTCGGGTCAGACGGCGCTCCGATTATGATTCCCAGCGCCGATGCTCCGCACCATCCACGCGACCGAGTACGTGATGCCGCTCCGCGAGGGCGGCTCGCTCCCCGCCATCGTCGCGGGCGACGACGACGGCACGTACGTCCTCAAGTTCCGCGGCGCGGGGCAGGGCACGCGCGCGCTCGTCGCGGAGCTCGTCTCCGGCGAGCTCGCCCGCGTCCTCGGACTCCCCGTGCCGGAGATCGTCCTCGCCGAGCTCGATCCACGCATGGCCAAGACCGAGCCCGATCCCGAGATCCAGGAGCTGCTGCAGAAGAGCGAGGGTCTCAACCTCGCGCTCGACTACCTCCCGGGCTCCATCACCTTCGATCCCATCGTCGACCTCAAGATCGAAGGCATGGCCCGACTCGCGTCCGCGATCGTCTGGTTCGACGCGCTCGTGACGAACGTCGACCGCACCGCGAAGAACACGAACCTCCTCGTGTGGCATCGCAAGCTGTGGATGATCGATCACGGCGCGACGCTCATCTTTCATCACAACTGGGACGGCTATCTCGAGCGCAGCGGCGCGGCGTTCGCGCGCATCGCCGATCACGTGCTGCTGCGCTGGGCCGATGCGATTCGCGACGTCGACGCGGAGCTCGCCGCGAAGCTGACGCCCGACGCGATCGACCATGTGCTGGCGATGATTCCGGACGAGTGGCTCGGCGACGAGCCGCGATTCGCGAATGTGACGGAGCATCGCCACGCGTATCGTGAGTACCTGACGCGGCGTCTCGCCGAGCCGCGGGAGTGGATGGAGGACGCCGTTCGTGCGCGAACGCTTCGCATTTGACTACGCCGTCGTGCGCGTCGTGCCGCGCGTGGATCGCGGCGAGTTCGTGAACGCGGGCGTGATCCTCTTCTCCTCGACGCGCGGCTTTCTCGAGTCGCGCATCGAGCTCGATCGCGAGCGCCTGAAGACACTCGCGCCGTCGGTCGACCTCGCCGTCGTCGAGAGCTACCTCGAGTCGATCCCGAAGATCTGCGCGGGCGGCGGCGAGGCGGGCTCGATCGGCGCGCTGCCGCAGCGCGCGCGCTTCCACTGGCTCGTCGCGCCGCGCAGCACGATCATCCAAACCTCGGACGTCCACTCGGGCGTGCACGAGGATCCGAAGGCTGCGCTCGACGCGCTGTTCGAGAAGCTGGTGCGGTTGCCGAGGGAGTGAGTTGGACGTCGCACTGCTCTTTTCCGCGCGCATCGTCCGACTGTTCGCGTACGGCTTTCTCTCGATCGTGCTCGTGCTGTATCTGGCGTCGATCGGCCTCGACGAGCATCGCATCGGCCTCCTGCTCACGCTGACGCTCGTCGGCGACGTCGCGCTCTCGCTGTACCTCACCACGCGCGCCGACCTCCTCGGCCGCCGCCGCACGCTCCTCTTCGGCGCGTTGCTCATGGTCGGCGCGGCGGTCGTGTTCGCGTTCACGCACGACTTCACGCTGCTCGTGCTCGCGGCGACGATCGGCGTGATCAGTCCGAGCGGCAACGAGGTCGGACCGTTTCTGCCGATCGAGCAGGTCGCGCTGACGGAGGCGGCGGCGCATCGCGATCGCACTTCCGTCTTCGCCTGGTACAACCTGAGCGGCTCGTTCGCGACGGCGGTCGGCTCGCTCGCGGGCGGCGCGTGTAGCGCCGCGACGAACTATCGCACGACGATCCTCGGCTACGCCGCGTTCGGCGTCGTGCTCGTGCTTCTGTTCGCGCGACTGACGCCCGCGGTCGAGCCGCGCGCGACGGAAATCCCGAAGACGCTCTTCCGCGTGGAAAGCTCGCGCGGCGTCGTGGCGCGGCTCTCCGCGCTCTTCGCGCTCGACTCGTTCGCGGGAGGACTGGTCGTGCAGAGCGTTGTCGCGTTCTGGTTCGCGCGGCGCTTCGGTTTGAGCCCCGCGATCCTCGGCTCGATCTTCTTCGGCGCGAATGTGCTCGCGGGCATCTCCGCGCTCGCGGCGGCACGCATCGCGAAACGATTCGGTCTCCTGAACACGATGGTGTTCACGCACCTGCCGTC
>DATELS010000748.1:0-5054 GCA_035276365.1 Thermoanaerobaculia bacterium | reverse complement strand
CAACGAGTTGCTTATTTCTTGTCAGGTAGCGGACGGCGGCGGAGTTCTTGTCGTCGAGCCACCATTTCAAATCGTCGCTGCTGACGCCGTCGTAACGCTCGGTCACTCCGCTCGCGAGCACGTCGAACACAGTGCCGATCCATTCGCCGCGCACATAAAGGCGCGCTTCAGCGAGACCACGAACGATCTCGAACGGCGTCTCCATCAGCTTGTCTGCGGCATGCCGGTAGATCGGATCCAGTAGTTCCTTGTTTCGAAGCATCGTCTTGTAGGAGTGAATGGCCTCGCTGGCTTTGATGGCTTCATCCAGACGGCTGCTCACGGCCTTCAGATGGTCACGCGTCTGCTGGAGTGCCGAGTCGATCGAATCAATGTGCTGGTGCGCATCGGTCATGTCCGCGCGGATCGCGCGTATGTCGCGCGAGACCAGCGCGTCACGCTGACGGATCCAGCCGTCCCGCGGGGTCGACTGGCGTGCATCGTTCAATGCGTGGATGACTTTGTTTGCGAGATCGGCTTTGTCGCTCCACTTCTTGAACGTTTTCTCGTCGCTCTGTACTTCGCGGCGAAACGCGGCGAGGCTGTCCTCGACCGCCGGCCCGGAATTCGATTCGATGAGAAACGCGAGAATGGGCATGTTCCCGCGACGCTTCGCCTCTCTGTATTCGCGATGCGTGAAACTGATCCCGGTTTCTGCGTCAATGCTGCCGTACGACTTCCCGATTACGAGCACGTAGTAGTCGGTGCTGTCCATCATGCGCTCGATGAGCGTCCATGGCGGATTCGGCGCGGCAGGGAAACTCTCCATGCCGGCTGGGATGTAGTCGTTCGTAATCAGGTTCTCCATCAATGCACGACGTTCTTCGATCAAATCCTCGTACGTCGAGCTCAAGAAAACCTGATGCCTTCTGTTGACCATTCACCTCTCCCCCAGTCTGCAGATGTCTCACACCAGCGACACCACCGCCAGCACCACGAACAACGCCGCCGACCCGTACTGCAGCGCGTGCGCGGGAATCCGTCGCGCGATCGTGATTCCGAACGCGCAGGCGAGCGTCGCCTTGAGCGTCAGCGCGAGCATGCCCGCGCACCACACGAGCGCGGGTTGATGGAAGCGCGCGACGAGTGCGGCGGCGGCGAGTTGCGCGGGGTCGGCCCATTCGGCGGAGAAGACCGTCGCGAAGCTGCTGAGGATGGGCGATCCGCGTTTCGTGGGCGCGGAGGGTTCGTCGTGCGTTTGTAGCAGCAGACGCACGGCCATGATCGCGAACGTGAGCGCGGTGACGATCGTGATCAGCGTGCGCGGCAACTCCTGCAGGAATCCGCCGAGGAGCACCGCGATCGCCATCTTGATCATGAGCGCGGGTGCGACGCCGAGCATGACCGCGCGAATCGAGTAGCGGGTGGACAGCGACGCGATCGCGTACACCAGTTTGTCGCCCGCCACTTCAGCCAGCAGGATCGTCACGAAGGCGGCCAGAAAGAGAGACACGAGCTTCCATCGTAGGAGTGACGGAAACGCGGCTTTCCCTACCGCTACACGTGCTGCGAGACGGAGAGCGTGTTGCCGGTCGGGTCCTTGAACCACGCCACCTTGTCGCCGGACGGCGCGGTCCAGATGCCGAGCGCGTCCTGCTCGAAGAAGCCGTAGCGCTCGAACGTCACGCCGCGCTCGGTCATCGTCGACACGACGCTCTCGATGTCCGAGACCTTCCAGCCGAGGACCGTGAACGGCAACGGAGTGAAGTTCGGCATCTTTACGACGCGGATCATCGTGCCGTTCGCATCGAGCACCATCGCGAAGCCGTCGTTGGCGACGAAGCGGAGCCCGAGGATGCCCTCGAAGAAGGCGCGGGCCTCGTCGTAGTCGTGCGTGACGAGGAAGGCGATGATGTCGTTCGAGCCGAGCATCACGCCACCGCCGCGTCGGTGATGTCGAGCGCGCGGTCGATGATCGCGAACGCCTCGTGCAACTGCTCCTCGGTGATGCACAGCGGCGGATTCGTGAAGACGTTGTTCCAGTTCAACAACGCGTACATGCCCTGCTCGCGCAGATACGCGGCGAGCTTCTGCATCTCCGGACTCGTTCCGTTGAACGGCGCCATCGGCTCCTTCGTCTCACGATTGCGCACGAGCTCGAGCACGCCGAAGAGTCCGATCGAGCGCACGTCGCCGACCGAGGGATGCTTCGCCTTCATCTGCGCGTGAAGATCGGAGAGGACGCGTCCCATCCGCTGCGTGTGTCCCATCGTGTCGTCATCGATCATCGCCTGCAGACACGCCTCGGCCGCGGCGAGACTCATCGGATGCGCGTTGTACGTGAGCCCGCCGTAGAAGACGTTGCGATCGAAGTAGCTCGCGATGCGATCGCTGACCGCGACCGCGCCGAGCGGCAGGTACGCGGATGTGAGTCCCTTCGCCATCGTGATCATGTCCGGGACGACGTTCCAGTGATCGGCCGCGAACCAGCGTCCGGTGCGTCCGAGTCCGCACATCACTTCGTCGCAGACGAGCATGATGCCGTGGCGATCGCAGATCGCGCGGAGTCCCTGCAGGTAGCCGTCCGGCGGAACGATCAAGCCATTCGTGCCTGTGACGGTTTCGACGAACATCGCCGCGATGGTGTGTCCGCCTTCGTACGCGATGATCTCTTCGATCTCGTCGAGGCAGCGCTGCGTGAACATTTCGTCGCTGTCGCCTTCGCGATAGAGATGGCTGCGGTATTTGTACGGATCGAAGAAGCGGATGACGCCGGGGATGCCCGGCTCGTTTGCCCATCGACGCGGATCGCCGGTGAGCGAGATCGCGCCCGCGGTCGCGCCGTGATACGAGCGATAGCGGACCATGATCTTCTGCCGCCCGCTGACCATCCTCGCGATCCGAATCGCGTTCTCATTCGCCTCGGCGCCGCCGAGGGTGAAGAAGAAGCGATTGAGGTCGCCGGGAGTGAGCTCGGCGAGCATGCGCCCGACGCGCGCGCGCACCGCGGTGGCCATCCCCGGTCCCGCGTACACGAGCTCCTCGGCCTGACGCTTGATCGCGTCGATCACGCGCTTGTCGCCGTGCCCGATGTTGACGCACATGAGCTGCGAGTTCATGTCGATGTAGCGCTTGCCGCCCGCATCCCAGAAGTAGATGCCTTCGCCGCGCACCATCGGGATGGGATTGACGCTGCCCTGCGCTGACCAGGAGAAGATCGTGTGCCGCTTCGTCAGCGCGATCATCTCTTCCGCGGTCATCGCGCCGGTGGTTTCAATCGTCGTCATCGGGAGCTCCTCGAACGTGCAATCTTACGCTCGCAGCCGCCCGTCCCGCATTTCGAGCACGCGATCGGCGAACGGCACGATGCGCGGGTCGTGGCTGACGATGATGACGGCGCGGTTGTCGTGGCGGGCGGCGTCGTGAAGGAGGCGGATGGCGGCTTCGCCGGCGACGGAGTCGAGGCTTCCTGTCGGCTCGTCCGCGAAGATCGCCTCGGGGTCGTTCGCGAGGGCGCGGGCGATGGCGACGCGTTGTTTCTCGCCGCCGCTGAGGACGCGCGGGGAGCGGTCGGCGATCGACAGCGCGTCGACGCGATCGAGCATGCTCTCGGCGACGCTGCGCGCGTCGCGACGTCCCGCGAGATCGATCACGAGTTGCACGTTCTCGCGCGCGCTGAGCGCATCGAGCAAACGAAAGCCCTGATAGACGAAGCCGGCGCGGCGAAGGCGGAAGTCGGAGAGCTCGCGATCGGAGAGCGTGTCTAGTGACTGCCCGCCGAAACGGATCGTGCCGCGCGTCGGACGCGCGAGACCGCCGAGCATCGAGAGCAGCGTCGTCTTGCCGCTGCCGTTCGGTCCCATGATCAGCACGAGCTCACCGCGCTGCACTTCGAGCGAGACGTCGCTCACCGCGCGCACCAGCGCGCCGGTGACGTAGTCCTTCGTCACGTTCTCCGCGACGATCATGCGCGGAAGACCTCTTCCGGATCGATGCGCCGCAGCAGCACGACGGGCGCGCACGCGGCGAGCGCGCCGATGACGAGGCACGCAGGAAACACGAACAGCAGTCGCGGAGTGAAGCGCAGCGAGAGCGCGGGCACGAGCTCGAGGAGCAACGGTGCGAGTCCGCGTGCGATCGCGCCGCCGGCGAGTGCGCCGAAGGCCGTGGCGAGCAATGCTTGTCCGAGGACGACGCGCAGCAGGAACGAGGAGCTGGCGCCGATCGCCTTCAGCGTCGCGTAATCCTCGCGATGCGCGAGCACGGCGTTGTACAGCGTTAACGCGACGAGCAGCACGCAGACGACCGCGCCGAATCCCGCGGCAGCGGCGAAGACGGGAAGCACGCCGCTGTTCATCTCGTCTTCGTGCGCCTGGATGAAGTCGCGCGCGTCGTAGACCGCGAGATCGGGATGCGCGTCGCGGATGCGTTGCGCGACCACCGCGCGATCCCCGCTCACGCGCACGAGAATGAAGCTGGCGATGCCGGGGATGCCGAGGAGCGACTCGCCGTCGGTGAAGCGGGCGAAGGCGAATTGCGAGACGAGCGCGTTCGTGCCGTCGCTCAGTCCTGCGATGCGGAAGCGATGTCCTTGAATCGCGAGCGTGTCGCCGGCGCGCAGCGCGTACTTGCGCGCGAACGAGCGATCGAGCACGAGTTCACCGTCGCGGATGTTCGACGTGCCGGTGACGATGCGCGGCGGCGCGCCGAGTCGCGTGGCGGGATCGAAGGCGAGGAGGAAGAGTGTCGACGAACGTCGGCCGCGAATCTCCGCCTTCGTGATCACGCGGAGCAGCGGCGACGCGGCCGCCACTCCCGGAATGCGCGCGATGTCTTCAGACAACGATGCGGGTAGCAGCGAAGAGCTCTTGAGAATGTTGTCCGAGTTCTTCTGCGCGACCCAGATGTCCGCGGATGTCTCGCGCACGTACGCGGTCGAGCCTTCGCGTACGCCCTCGTGCACGGCGAAGAGGAACAGTTGCAGCGCGACCGTCGCCGCGACCGCGGCCACCGTCACGAGCGTTCCCGCGCGGCTGCGCAACAGCATGCGGCGCGCGACGAACGCGGCGGTCATC